>SLPP01000244.1 GCA_007131945.1 Paracoccaceae bacterium
CGCTGATGTCATGCTGCGGCGGGTGTCGTAATGTCCAGTGCCTGATGCGGTCGGCGTGTGTGGATGCCCCCTGTTTGGCAAGCGAAATCCTTGGTTTTCGGAGGGGCCTTAGATCGGACATGTGTCAGGCCTCTGAACGTGGCCTTGGCTAACGCCACGGGCCGGTATGCTGTTCGGAAGGCTGGGTTCACATCGGTTCAGAGAGCTGCAAGCGCTCGAGCCCCAGGTCTGAATGTCCTGCCTTGAACTTCGAAGTCGGTGTCGCCTACTCCTCGTCGATCGTTCACCCCGGCCTTGCGGCCATGCCGTGCCCTTGCCCCGTCTGCCGGGTTCAGGTCACGCCATCCGGTATTCCTCCTGCTTCGTTGTCATTGCCAAGATCATGCGCGCCATCTTGTTCGCGAGCGCGACGGCCGCGACCATCTTCGGCTTGCGTGCCACGAGAGCGGCAAGCCAGCGGTTCGCACTGCCGCCTTCACGGACCACCCAGCGGATCACGCTCATGGTGTAGGAAGACGCGTCAATGCGTCCGTAAGGCGACACCCGGATTTACGAGGTGTCGTCTTGGCCTGATCGATTTCCCGACGCTGGCTGGCAAGGGCTCGACCCCGATCACGTCGAGTCCTGCCCCGGTCGCGATCAGCATGGTGCCGTTACCGTCGCGGGTTTCGCGCCAGAGGGTTCGCGCTTGCGCATACCCAACCCGACTCGCCGACGCGGGTCGGGGCGCACTGGGCGACCGTCAACGCTGCTCCTTCGCGAGGGGTCGCGCATCTGCCAGCGCGCGGGGCGCCGCATCCAGACCCGGCGCGATGATCGCGGTGGCTCCCGCGACCTCCACCGGGCTGCCAGCGACCGCAGTGAAGCTGGTTTCGATGGTCGATGGAACGCCCATGTCGTCGCCCTGCAATACGGTCATGGTGCCCGCCCCCAGCGCCCCGGTGTCGCGCAAGAGACCGGCCAGAGCCGCCGCCGCGGCGCCGGTCGCCGGATCTTCGATCACCCCGCCCGAAGCGAAGGCGTTGCGGGCATGAAACACCCGCTCCTCGGCGCGCCAGACCAGCGCCACGGTGACAAGGCCGTGGCGCTGCAGCAGGCGCCGTCCGGCCTCCAGATCGTAGGTCATCGCGGCGAGCAACTCGCGGCTGCGCAACGGCATGATCAGGTGATCCGCGCCCGCATGTGCCAGTTTCGGGGCGAGCGCCGGGTCGAGGTCCGCCTCGGCGTATCCGAACAACGCCAGCGCCTCGGTCAGAAGCGGGCGGGGAACCGGCCGGTTCCGCGTCGGCGGCGACCAGAGGCGCGCATGGGCCACGCCGTCACGCATCTCCGCCTCCAAGGCGATGGGTCCGGCGACGAGCGTCAGCTGGAACCGGCCGGCGCCTCGGGCCCGGGCAAGTGCCGCCCCGAGGGCGATCGTCGCATGACCGCAAAACGGCACTTCGGTTTCGGGCGAGAAATAGCGCACATCCCAGCTTTCGCCCTTCGGTGCGGCAAAGACCGTTTCGGAATAGCCCACCTCGGCAGCGACCCGTTGCATCACTTCCCGCGGGGGCATCGTGTCCAGCAGGACAACGCCGGCCGGGTTTCCGCCTCTGCCGTCGCGCGTGAAGGCGGCGATTCTCTGAATCTGCATCTGTCTGCTCCCAAGCTGCTGCGCAACAGTATCAGCTTGACCGCGGAGCATACCGTCCTTCTGTAAGTCGAAATCGACGATTGACTTTACGTTGAGCGATCAATCGGAGAAGATCGCCGACATGACCGACGCACAATTCGATGACCGCGACCGACGGATCCTTGCCCTCCTTGCCCGCGACGGACGCCAGAGCCTGCGCGAGATCGGGGGCGCGGTCGGCTTGTCGGCGCCTGCGGTTCGCGATCGGATCCTCAGGCTGATGGAAGGCGGGGTGATTACCGGGTTCACGGTCGACATCAACCCGCGCGCCCTTGGCTACACGCTGGAAGCGGTGGTCCGGATCGAACCGCTGCCGGGCAAGCTTGCACGGGTCCGGCAGGCGCTTGAGGAAACGCCCGAGGTGACCGAATGCCTCGGCATCACCGGCGACGATTGCTTCATTGCGCGCTTGCTGCTGCGCGAAATGTCGGACCTTGATCGCCTGCTGGGCCCGCTCCACGACATGGCGCGGACGAGCACCAGCCTGGTCAAGACGACACCCATCGCGCGGCGCCTGCCCCCGATACCCACGCGCTGATCGCCCCGCCTGTCGGCCTCGACCGCGGCCTTTCGAGCCGCCACTCGAACCATCGCCCGTGGCGGAAGGAAGCGGCTTCGGGCGGACCGAACGCCCGCCCGCGGCGACCGATCAGCCGCCCGCGGCAGCCGCGTCCGGACCCAGTTCAAGAATCGCCTCGGCCTCGCGCAGAAGAAGCCACAGGGCGGCGGAGTCGGGCCGGTCCTCGGCCAGTTGCCGGACGACGGTCGCCCAGGCGTGGTCGAGCTGGCCGCGCAGCACCATCGGGTTCACGCCGTAACGGTGGCGCGTCGCGTCGATCAGGTCGCGCTCGGCGGCGGAAGCGTCTCGGGCCAGCGACTGGGCGCGGATGATCGCCTCCCAGGCGGGGCGGACCCGCGCATGCTGCATCGGGGAATGAACCCGCGGGCCAAGCGCCAGGGCCTCGCCCCAGTGGCACATGGCGCAGTTCGGATCGGCCGATTGCGCCAGCCGGAAGGCCTGGAGCGCGGCGGCACTGTCGCCGGCCCAGTAGGCGCCGAGGCCGGCCTCGACGAGCGCCCGCGCCGCCGGGCTGGCGGTGGTGATCGACAAGCCGAGCGCGGCGCGCTCGCTCGTCGCGACCGGCCCGTCGCGGCAGGCATCGCGGCCTGCGCGCCGGGCGCTGACACCAGAAGCAGGGCGGTGAGGGTCAGGTGGGTGAGGGTCTTCATCGTCGTCTCCATGGTCGGGGTCAGGGCTTCGGGTGCGGCAGCTGCGGTCGGCGAGGGGCGGGGCCGGGAACGCCCAGTCCCAGCGCGGCGAGGAGCCCGTCGCCAAGCAGGCCGAGCAGGCGCGGGGCGGCACGGGACAGATCATGCGGCATCGGAGGCCTCCGGGTCAGGCGCCGCCCGCCGCAGCGGTACGGTCCAGGTGGTGGCGCGGCCGGTCAGCACCGGCTCGCCGGCCGCGTTGAGGATCGTGGTGGCCAGCGTGCAGATGGGCTTGTCGTCGCGCACGCTCAGCACCTCGGCGCGCGCGGTGAGCCACTCGCCCACCCCGACCGCGCGCCGGAAGGACCATTCGACCGACAGGAACACCGTCCCCGGCCCCGGCAGATCCTCGGCGACGAGCGCGTTCAACAGCCCCGAGGTGACGCCGCCCTGCACGATCAGCCGGCCGAAGACCGAGGCCGCGGCCAGCTCGGCGTCGAAGTGCAGCGGATTGCGGTCGCCGGTGATCGCGGTGAAGGCGCGGATGTCGCGGGCGCGAGTCCTGCGGCGGCGCTCGGCCGTGGCGCCGGGTGCGGGCCGGCCCTTGATCGTGCCGGTCCAGGCCGAAATGGCGGTCGTGTCGGTCATGGCTTGGTCCTTTCGGTGTTTCAGGCGGCCAGGGCCGCGGGCACGGTTGCGGGGAGGGCGGCGCGATGGGCGGTGGGCGCGCGGCGCGCCCGTGCCCGGCGGATCAGAAGCGCCAGCAGGCCGAGGATGGCGAGGTTTGCGGCACCGGCCAGCGCGGCGAAGAGGAACGGCAGGTCGTAGCTGCCGGTCGCATCGAAGCAGAGCCCGGCCTGGTAGCCGCCCGCGCCCATGCCGATCCAGGCCAGCAGCGCTACCAGCGCCATCGCCGAGCCGACCGAGCGCGCCGGCACCGCCGCGCGCACGGCGCAGACCGAGGCCGTCATCACGCCGCCGAAGCCGAACCCGTAGGCGGCGGCAACGGCATGGATGAGCGGTCCCGTCCCGGCGAGGACGAAAAGGTACACCGTGCCGGTCTGCACCACCGAGAGCGCGGCGTAGGTGGCAAGCGGTCCCAGCCTGTCCACCAGCGGGCCGGCAGCGATGCGGCCGACCACACCGGACAGCATCAGCACCGACATCAGCCGGGTGGCGCTGGCCGCGTCGAACCCCTCGCCCAGGGCGAAGGCCACCAGATGCACGGTCGGCACGCCCATCAGGATGCAGCAGGTCAGCGCGGCGAGCGCCAGAAGCGGCAGGCTGACGGCGGGCGCGACGGGCCATGCCGGCGCCGCCTCGACCGCCGCGCCGACGACGCGCAGGGGCGGCTTGCGCAGCGGCAAGACCGCCGGCGCGATGGTCAGGATGAAGCCGATGCCCAGCACCATGCAGGCCGCGCGCCAGCCCATCCCGGCGATCATCGCCTGGAAGAGCGGCGGGACCAGCGCCTGCCCGAGTGTGCCGCCGGCGGTGACGAGGCCGACCGCCAGGCCCAACCCGCGCTGGAACCACAGCGAGACGGTGGTCAGGAGCGGCGCGTAGAGGCAGGCGAAGCCGAGGAAGCCGATGGTCAGGTAGATGCCCTGGATCGCCTCGATCCGCGTCTGGAAACCGATCGCGACCAGCCCGGCGCCGACGATCACCGCGCCCGTGGCCGCGATCGGGCCGGTGGGCAGCCGGTCGGCGAGACGGCCGGCGATCAGCCCGCCGAGGGCGGCGCCGATGGTCAGCAGCATGTAGGCCAGGGACAGGTCCGAGCGCAGCCAGCCGAACTCGCCCTCGAAGGGCGCGATCAGGACGGCGATGGTGGTGATCGCGCCATAGCCGCCCGCCATGCCGACGAAGGCGGCGGCGACCGCGCGCCAGCGGTAGGGGATGGACAGGGGCATCGGAGGTCTCCACGATCATGCATTGCGATGACCCGTGGTATGCGGCTGCGGCGTTTCACGCCGATGCCGCAGGACCGGGAGGCATGTTTCGATTGTTTCGGAGTTGCCCCGAGGAGCCAGAAACCGGTCCACAACCGCCGGTGCTCAAGCTTGAGCAAACCGGCAAGCCATTGATATTTCAGCTACGATTCGGCGCCGTTAACCGCAATGAAACTTTCGACGCAGCGCCGCCGCACCGGTCCAGAGCGGCCCCGGCGACGGCGCGCAGATTCGTCCTGCGCGAGTCCTGCGCGAGTCCTACGCCGAGTCATACGCTTGCCATATGCATATCATGCGCTTTTCATGCGCCGTCTGACCGCCCGCCGGCGGGGGTTTTCGGGGGGGGCGCGGGTCGTGTCTAACGCGGGTCGTAGACGTAGCCGATGCCGCGGACGGTGCGGATCGCCTCGGGCTTTTCGGGGTTCAGTTCGATCTTGCGCCGGATGCGGCTGATGCGGATATCGATCGAACGGTCGAACGGATCCCAGGCCCGGTCATGCGCGCCCTCGAGGATCTGGTCGCGGTTCAGAACCCGCCCCCGATTCTCGGCGAAGAGCTTGAGAAGATTGAATTCCATTGCCGTCAGCGGCACCTCGGCGCCGGTCTCGTCGAAGAGCTTGGCGGCGGGGATGTCGAGCCAGCAGCGCCCGAAGCGCCAGCGCCGCCGGGCGGCATCCGATACCGGCGCCGGGGCCACCGCACGGCGCAGCACCGCCTTGATCCGCGCCTCGAGCTCGCGCAGGTCGACGGGCTTGGCCAGGTAGTCGTCGGCGCCCATCTCGAGACCGATGATCCGGTCGATGGTCTCGCCGGCGGCGGTCAGCATCAGCACCGGCACGCGCTGGTGCGCCGCGCGCAGGGCACGCAGGACCGAGAGCCCGTCCTCGCCCGGCATGGCGATGTCGAGCACGATCGCATCGACCTGCGCGCCCTCCAGCGCCGCGCGCAACTCGTCGGCGCTTCCGGCGAGCGTCACGGAGAACCCGCGCTTGCCCAGATACTCGCCCAGCATCTCGCGCAGGTCGGCCTCGTCGTCGCAGAGCAGTACATGCGGCTGGTCGATGACCCCGGTCATGGCGCCGCCTCCGCGAGCATGCGGCGCATCAGCGCGCGCAGGTCGGCCGGCGCGATCGGTTTCTCCAGCCGTGGCCGGCCGGTAGCGTCGAGGAAGGCGCGCGCCGAAGGGCTCATCGTGTCGCCGGTAACGAAGGCGACACGACAGGCGAGTCGGGGATGCGAGCGCGCCAGCGCCTCGTAGAAGCCGCGCCCGCCGATCCCCGGCATGGCGAGGTCCGAGAGAATCACGGCGAAGTCGCCCTCCGTCGCCCGCAGCAGCCCCTCCTCGCCCGATGCGGCGCGGGTCACGTCGAAGCCGGATTTATTCATGATTTCCTGAATCAGGCTCGCGACGCCGTCCTCGTCCTCGATCAGCAGGACGCACGCGGGGCCGACCGGGGCGGGCTCGACGCCTGCCTCGGCGCTGGGGGCCAGGGCCTGCGCGGCGACCGGCAGGCGCAACGCGAAGACCGCGCCGCCGCCCGGGCGGTCGTCGATCTCGATCCGGCCCCGAAGGCGCGAGACGACGCGGTGGCAGAGCGCCAGGCCCAGCCCGGTTCCCTGCCCCACTTCCTTGGTGGTGAAGAACGGATCGAAGATGCGCGCGCGCAGATCCTTGGGCACGCCGGGGCCGTCATCCTCGACGATCAGTTCGACGCGCCCGCCGAGGTCACGGGTGGCCAGCCGGATCGTACCCGGCTGTCCGGTCCCGGCAATGGCCTGGTCGGCGTTGGTAACGAGGTTCATCACCACCTGCGCCAGTTGATCGGCATCGGCCAGAACCGGCGGCAGCGCGCCCGCGAGCGCCGTCTCTATCCGCACCCCCAGCCCGCCGGGCCCGTGACGCAGCGCGTCGAGCGCGGTGAGCACCACCGCATCGAGGTCGACCGGCACCAGCACCGCGGTCTCCTCGCGCGCCATGGCGAGAAAGGATTTCACGATCCGCGTGCAGCGCTCCGCGGCCTGGCCGATCTTGTCGATCCGGCGAAGGACTTCGGCATCCGCTGTCTCCTCGCGCAACATGAGCGCGTGGCCGACGACGACCGAGAGGGGGTTGTTCAACTCGTGCGCGACGCCCGCCAGAAGCTCGCCCAGGGCCGACATCTTCTCGTTCTGGAAGATCGTCTCGCGCTGGCGGGCAAGTTCGGCGCGCATCGCGAGTTCCTGGCTGCGGTCGACGAGACTCGCCACCACCACATCGGCGCCGCGATGCTCGATCAGCCGGGCCGAGAGCGCGGCGGGAAAACGGCGGGTGCCGTTGCGGGCGGTGATCGGCATGGCGTCGACGCGGCCGTCGGGCATCAGCGCGGTGACGAAATCGGCGCGTTCCTCGCGGCTGTCGAAGATGGCGTTGAGCGCGCGAACCGGGCCCACCAGATCGGTCGCGGCGGGGGCGCGGTAGAGCACCTGCCCGTCGGCGAGCCGCGCCATCAGCACCGCCGCCGGGCAGGCCTCCAGCACCTGGCGCAGCATCGCGTCGCCCATCCGCTCTTCCTCGGCGAGGCGGCGGCGTGCGGTGACGTCGCGCAGGGTCAGGGTGAAGCCGCCCGCCCGCGTCGCCGAGAACGAGACCGAGATGATCGCGCCCCCCATGATCTCGGCCTCGATGGCCTCGCGCGCGGCGCCGGGTTCGAGCCGCGCCTCGGCCCAGCCCAGGCGCTGCCCGGTCGAGGCGTCGATCATCCCGTGCGCGACCGCCTCGTGCAGCAGGAGCGAGAAGCTGGCGCCGGGCACGAGGAGCCCGGCGATCGGCGCGTTCATCTCGCGGAAGCGCGCGTTGCACATCACCAGCCCGCCGGCGGCGTCGAAGAGCGCGAAGCCCTCGTGCAGCGCCTCGATCGCGTCGGCCAATAGCGCCGGGGCGCGTTCGGCGATGGCGTGGGCGGTCTCAGCCACGGGAGCCCGCCGGGCCCGCGAGCGCCAGCTCGCCCATCCGCCAGACCTCGATCCGGCTGCCGTCGCCCAAGTCGCGCGGGCCAAGGCTTTCCATCTCGAACCGGCCGTCGAGCGAGGCGACGGCGCCGGCATCGGCGCAGATGCTCATCGGCTGGGCAAGGAGCCGCAGCCGCTGCGCTCGTGTGACCGCCGGGCCGAAAACGTCGTAGAGGTATTTCTGCACGCCGACGACCGAGCCGATGACCGCGCCCGAGGCGAGCCCGATGCGGCAGCGCCAGGTATTGGGGTGGCTCTCGTTGCGCTGGCGCAGGTAGCGGATCAGGCGCACCGCGACATTGGCGACGGCGGCGGCGTGGTCCTCGACCGCGTCGGGGACGCCGGCGACGGTGACGTAGACATCGCCGATGGTCTTGATCCGCTCGCAGCCGAACTGCTCGCCGATGCGGTCGAAGGCGGTGTAGATGTCGTTGAGCTCGCTGACGACGACGCCGGGATCGACCCGTTCGACCATGTCGCCGAAGCCCGGGAAATCGACCGTCAGGACCGAGACCGGCTGGTAGAGGCGCGGGGTGACGAGGCCGAAGGTCTTGTATTCCTCGTAGACCGCGCGCGGCATCATGTTCAGCAGCAGCTTCTCGACCTGCTCCTTCTCCCGCTTGAGCTCGCGGGTGTTGCGCTCGACCATCATCGAGTAGCTGTCGATCATCGATTCAAGCTCGCGGATGCGGGTGATGTTCTGGCAGACCAGGACCGCGATCCGCTGCCCGCCGTCGAGCGCCAGCGTCGCGTCCATCGCCACGACCATGGTGCGCCGGCGCAGCTTGAAGGTCGTCTCGGCCGTGAAACGCCCGCCGGTGGCCAGCGCCTGGGTCAGCGCGGCGAGGTCGAGGTCGGGGAAAAGGTCGCCCAGCCGCGCCTCGGGCTCGGGCGTGCCGAACCATTCGGAAAAAGTGTCGTTGTGGAAGCGGAAACGCAGCGTCTGGGCATCGACCAGCGCCACGCCGACGCCGATGGCGCGCAGAAGTTGCTCGTTGATCGCCTCGATGCTCATGGCTTCACCACGAGGCCCCGGCGGCGGTCGAACTCGCCGACGACCAGCGTGACATCCTCGGGCGCGAAGCCGTGGTCCGCGAGTGTCTCGGCCAGCAGCGCCGAGAGTCGGTCGAACTGCGCATCCGCGATGACCAGATGGCTGTGCACGCGGGCGATCTGGTCATCGGTGTAATGCGCCGGCCCGCCCAGCAACATGGCGATGAACTTGGTCTGGTGATCGACGATCCGGGACATGTCGACATCGTCGAAGAACGGGCCCAGATCGTCGTCATCCATGATCCGGTCGTAGAAATCGAGCACGATGCGGCTGACCTGGGCGAACCCGCCGTAACGCTCATAGACCGATCGTTCCATGACCAATCCTCCGCGCCGTAGCGCCGGATTTCGAATATGCGCCCGCCCGGCACCCTCTGGCAAGCGCATTGTCGGTGGCAGTGGCCACTCATGCAGCCAGCGGCGTTTCGGCGGCACGCACCGGTTGCGCCTCGGCCCGGGCGAGCGCCCGCGCGATCATCGGATCGACGATCTGCGGGTCGGTCAGCGGCAGCATGTGACCGGCACCGGAGACGAGTTCGAGACGCGCGTCGGGGATCGTCTCGGCGACGATCTCGGCGGTGCGCAGCGCCGGCAGCCGCGTCTCGAGTCCGGCCATGACCAGTGTCGGGCAGACGATGCGGGCGAGCGCCATCCTTGTCAGGCCGGGAGCGGCCAGGGACGCGAAGTTGTCGATCACCCGGTCGAGCGTGGAAAGCGCGAAATCCTGCAGCCGCGCGCTAGAGCGGGCGAAGGCGCCGGGGCCGTTCCAGTAGTCGATGAACCGCGCCGTGGCGTCGCTGCGCGCGCCCGCGGACGCGTCGCTGCGGATGTCCCGCGCCACGGCCGCGATCTCGTCGCCGAGCTCGGCATCGGTGTGATCGCCGGTGGTCAGTAGCCGGAAGGCGGCAGGCTCGATCAGCGTCAGGCTGCGCACGCGCTCGGGCATCGTGATCGCAACGGCCAGCGCGACCGCTCCCCCGAAGGAATGCCCGATCAGATGGACGGGCGCCCCGGTCGCCGCCAGGAGCGGACCCAGGAAGGCGGCCTCGGTCGCCATCGTCCGCGGCGCGGCGGGTTTGCCCGAACGGCCGTAGCCGGCCAGGTCCGGGGTAAGCACGCGGTGGCGCGCGGCCAGATGCCCGACCAGGCTGCGCCATTGGGCGCCGGTGCTGGCCGAGCCGTGCAGCGCCACGACCGGCGTGCCGGTGCCCGTATCGCCAAAGTTCAGTATCTGTCCCATCGAATGCAGCATCGGCATGGCGGTTCTCCTCGGTATGGCGGTGGTTGCCCTGGCGTACTGGCTAGCCGCCCGCCGTTTCGCCCCGGTGTCGGAGCCGGGCCGAGGATGTTTCAAATGTTTCAGCAGGGGGGCGCCGGTCAGATCCGCAACAATTGAAACGCTGCGGTGGCCGCGACGAAGTCGGCCCGAAACGCATCGGCGGCATGATCGCGGCATCAAGTCCAGAGAGGAGACGAACCGATGCTCACGATGATCAGGAACGCCATGCGCCACGGGCGCGAATTGAGCCGGCTGCGCCGCGAGATGGACGAGCTGGACCAGATGGACGAGCGCGCACTGCGCGATATCGGCCTGACCCGCGGCGACGTCATCGCCGCCCGGCGCCGGTTGAAACACTGGATCTGACGGCACCGCCCCCGGGCGGGCAAAGCCGAAACGGGCCTCGCGGTTCTCCGCCGGGGCCCGTTTTTCTGTTGATGCCCGGAAACTGCTGCGGCGCCGTCACGCAGCCCGACTGCCTGGAGCGAGTTCACCCGCCAGCCAGGCCTGTTCGGCCTTTGCCGCGGCATTGAGTTCGAGATGCAGCGCCTTCAGGGCGTCCATGTCGCGCGGCAAGCCGGCGATCCGGTCGGTGACAGCGAAAAGCGGCGCCGAGAGCGCATCGCGCGCCTCCTCGTAGTCCGCGAGCGGAACGCCGTTTAGGATCGCCCGGCTCAGGAGCCAGGCGTCGCGCAGCGCGTCGGTGATGCCATGCGCGGTGATCGGGTCCTTGAAATAGCCGGCATCGCCAACGAGCGCCCAACCCCTGCCCTGCGCCCGCCGGAAGAAGCCCGGCGCACCGGCGAAGGCGCGGGGTTCCTCCGCGGGCCCGGCCGCCGCGACCTCGGCGGCCAGTTCCGGATCGACCTCGGCGAGAACGCTGCGGAAACCGGTGGCCAGGTCGCCGCGGAGCTCGGCCCGGAAGCGCATCGGCGACACCGAGACGAAGACGCAATGCGCCCCGCCGTTGGTCGGGATCGCCCCGCCGGCGATGCCCGGCCCGTAATGCCAGCGCGTGCCGCGGTCGGCCAGCCCCGGGACATGCGCATAGACGACCGCGGCGGCGTTGCGGCCGATCCGCGTCACGTCCGCGCCGACCATCCGCGCCAGGCTCGACCGCCGCCCGTCGGCGCCGATGACCAGCCCCGCGCGCACCAGCCGCTCACCCTGGGATCCCTTCAACCGGACGCCGCGCACCGCGCCGTCCGCGCCGGCCTCGATCCCGGTCAGTGCCGTATGGTGACGTATCTCGGCGCCTGCCGCGCGGGCCGCGCCGACAAGCTGCGCATCGAGCAGGTTGCGGCGCGGCGCGATCAGCGCGTCCACCCCGGGACCGGCGCGGATGGGCACGACCACGCGCTCGGCACCATAGGCGAAGGTGGTCACGGCGATCGGCGGGGTGCCCGAGGCAAGCAGCCCCGGCACCAGACCCCAGTCGGAAAGGAGCATCACAGCCCCGCGCATCAGCGCGTGGGTCGAGAGCGTGTCGGTCCCCGGCGCGTCGCGCTCGACCAGCAGCACCCGCGCCCCGGCGCGCGCCAGCAGCATCGCGGTTGCGGCCCCGGCGCAGCGCGCGCCGACGATCAGGACATCGTAGGTTTCGTGAATTGGCATCTCGGCCTCCGTCATGCGGCCTGACGCTGGCCGAGGAAGGCAGCCAGGTGCGCCGCAAGCTCCTCGGCGTCACGGCCGACCCCGTCGATGAAGTTCGAACTGCGCCGGCGCAGGAACCGCAGTCCGAGCGCGTAGAGCCCGGGCATCGGCAGGACGCCGCCGCGATGGACAAGCTCGCCCGCGGAGTCGAGCACCGGCAGGTCGAGCCAGGAATAGTCGCGCGCATAGCCGGTGGCGAAGATCACCGCGCCGATCCCCTCGCCGCGCAGATCGACCGCGGCGGGTGTGGCGCGCGGCGCCGGCGGGGCGCGCCAGGCAGCGCGGTCGCGCGGCAGGTCGTGCCCGACGGCGGCGATATGTCCGTCGATCCGCGTGAGGATGCGACGCGTGCGTATTTCGCCCGCGGCCATGTCGCCGGCGAGCGTGTCGGCCAGGAAGACCCGGCCGCGATCGGCCCCGGTCGCGCGGCCGGCGAGCCGCACGCCCATCCGGCGCAGCCGGCCGAGGTCGATCCGCCCGTGGCCGCTGAGTTGCATCGAGGGCTGGCGGCGGGCGGCGGCGAGATCCGGCACTTCGGTCCAGCGATCGTCGAGCACCCCGGCGGCCTCGAGCCAGGTGAAGATGTCGCGGCCCCGGTAGCGCCGCGGCATGCGCGTGTGCCGGCCTGCGGCCAGGGTCACCAGCCGACCGGCGGCGGCAATCTCGCGCGCGATCTGCACGCCGCTCGCCGAGGCGCCGACGACGAGGACGCCGCCCGCGGGCAACGCCGCCGGCCGGGCATAGTCGGCCGCATGCAATGGCTGTGCCGAATCGCCGATCGCGGCGGCCCAGTCGGGGAGGCAGGGCTGGTCGCAAGCGCCGGTCGCGATGACCACCGCGCGGGCACGGATCGCGCCGCGGTCGGTCTCGATGAGGTATCTTCCGCCCAGCGTGCCCAGGCGCCGCACCCCGGTGCGCGCCAGCACCGGGGCATCCTGGGCGTAGTCCTGCAGCAGCCTGACCAGCGCGGCGCGGTCCATGAACCCGTCGGGATCGGCCGGGGCATGTCCAAGCCCGGGCAGCCGCGTCATCCAGTTCGGGGTCAGAAGCCGCAGCCCGTCCCAGCGCTGCGCGCGCCAGCGCTCGCCCGCGTCGCCGCGTTCGATCAGCAGATGCGCGATGCCCCGGTCGGTGAGGCACCGGCTCATGGCGAGCCCCGCCTGACCGGCGCCGAGGATGGCGACGTCGGTTCCGAGCATGTTCGTGTCCTTCGCATGGCCGATGCCGGCGCGAGCAACCCGCGCCGGCGGCGGCGATTTCAAGCCGCGGTGTCGTCGTTCCCCGGTCGGCCGAGCGTCGCTTCGAGTTCGGCGCGTCTGGGGGCGAAGAAACTGGTGCGAGCGTACCAGTCACGAAAGCGGTGATGGTCAGGATGGGCCATGATCCGGTCGAAGCCGAAGGCATGGCGCTGTCTGCCGCTGCTGCGGGGGGCGATCCAGGAGGACATCGGGTTTCCTTTCGGTTGGAGGGGAGCGGGCGGCGCCGAAGCGCCGCCCGGCAGCATCAGCCGGCGTCGACGCTGACCGCGACCGGCACGCCGTTCGTCAGCACGTCAAAGACCGCCGAACGCGCCTTCGACTGCTCGACGATGCCGCGGAGCACCTCGGCGGGCGCGTTGCCACGAATCCGGAAGCTGGCACGGATGGCCGAATAGCCGTTGCGTACCTGGTCGTTCACGCCCAGGATGCCCTGCAGGTCGATATCGCCCTCGACCAGCGAGGTGACCTCGTAAAGCTCGACCCCGCGCACTGCGGCGATGTTGCCGATCCCGGCGGTGAGGCAGGCGGCAAGACCCTGGAGCAGGAACTCGACCGGGGTGGGACCGACATCCTCGCCCAAGAGCACGGTCGGGTGGTCGCCGTGATAGGTGTGCGGCTTCGCGCGCTTGTGGGTGCCGCCGACGCCGTCGAAATCATCGACGGTAATCGACGACTGCGTGCCCGAGACCCAGCGGGCGCGGGCGCGAAAACGGAACTGCGCCAGTTCCGGCTGCGCGGCGACGGCGTTCACCGTGGCGATCAGGTTGGGGGTATCGACGCCGTTGAGCGGCGGCTTGACGGGTTTGTCGAGGGTGGCTGTGGTCATGAGAGGTGCTTTCGTTGACGGTGGAGTCGGATCGCGCAGCCAGCAGGCACCAGTACCCGCCGGGCTGCGTCCGACGCGATCGGGAGTAACCCGCGCATGTTTCCGGTGTTTGGCGGATGCCGGGTCGTCGCGTTTCAGTTGTTTCGAACCGGCAGCGCCCGGGTGCGTGACCGAGACGCAATGCCGTCGCCTCGAAACCCGGGCGCTGACGGAAGCGGAGCGACGGTACCGGCTTTCACGCTGGCGCCGCATCTCGCGGCGGCATGCCGATGCCGTTGCAGGCGACACAGGAGGAGTGCGGTGGTCAGGAGCGATCCCGCCGTGAGCGCCAGCCACAGGCCGGTGACACCCAGCCCCGACCCGGCTGTCAGCAGGAGCGCGAGCGGGACAGTCACCCCCCAGCTGCCAAGGAGCGTGAAGAGCATCGGCGCGCTCGTGTCGCGGAAGCCGCGCAGGATCCCCGCCGCCACCGCGCCAAGGGGGGCGACGGCCTCGGAGACGGCGAACAGCAGGATCAGCCCGGTGGCGGTGGCGACGGTCGCGGGATCGGCGAGCACCGCATGGGGCAGCGGCCAGGCCAGCAGGACCAGCGCGATCAGGATACCGGTGCCCGCCATGGCGCCGAGCCGGATGCCGGTGGCGAGCGAGGCGTATTGTCCCGGGTCCCCGGCCAGCCGCGCAGTGCGGACGGTCGCGGCCTGCTGCAGCCCGATCGATATGGTATAGGCGATCCCGGCCAGCCGCAGCGTCAGCGCATGCGCGGCGGCGGCCTCGGGCCCGAAGCGGGCGGCAAAGAGCGTCGCGCCCAGAAAGACACCAAGCTCCGCGAGCATTGCGAAGCCGATGGGCAGGCCCAGGCGCAGCGTCTCGGCCAGGTCCGCCCAGGCCCTCCAGTCCACGCCGCGATCCCCGTGGCGGGCGCAGAGCAGGCCAAGCGTCGCAGCGATGAAGCAGGCGACAATGAGCGAGGAACATCCTGCACCGGTGACTCCCATCCCTGGCCAGCTGCCAATCCCGCGCATCAGCACGTAGTTCAGCGCCGCGTTGAGCGGAATCGCGCAGGCCGTCACGCGCAGGATCGCGCCCGGCCACTCAAGCGCCACCAGGCGATTGCGCAGCACCGCGACGGCGAGCATGGGCACCAGCGTCAGCGCCATCGCCTGGGTGTAGCCACGTCCGGTCTCGAGCAACTCGCGCGGGATCCCGACCGCCCGCAACAGGTCCGGCGCGAACCAGGCGAGCGGGGCAAGGCCGACCGCCAGCAACGCCACCAGCATCCAGCCGGCCGCGCGCAACCGCCGCAGGCGCGCGGCGTCACCGGCCGCGGAGGCCGCGGCGTAGAGCGGCGCGAGACCCGCCATTGCGCCCGCCGCGAAGGTGAAGACGATGCTGTAGAAATCGCTGCCAACCGCGACCGCGGCCAGCGCCGCGATGCCGAACTGCGCCGCCATCAGCGTGTCGGTGACGCTCATGGCCATGTTGACCAGCGCAACCAGCGTCATCGGAGCCGCCAGACGCAACCAGTCGGCGGTCTGGCGGTCGAAAGGCGCCGCGCGCCACGTGCCGCGGGTCCGCGGGAGGGTGAAGGTCGTCATTTCGAATTATTTCGAAAAATGCGGCCGCCGAAGAAGCGCGTCAGGCGCGCGCCACGAACCAGACGTTCATCGGGTCGTGCGGCAGGACATGGCGCTCGATCCGGGCGAAGCCGGCCTCGCGCAGGAACCGCTCGGCGGTTTCCCAGCCCCACATCGTGCCCAGCCCCTCGCCGCCTTGGCCGATCGAGACCGGCGTGCAATGCGTGGTGGAGATGGCGTAGAGAAGCGTTGCGAAGGGAAAGTCGCGGTTCGCCTCCAGATCGGCCGAGGCGCCTATATCCTGCATCACATAGACACCCCCCGGCCGCAGCGAGGCGCGCAGCCCCCGGACGAGTCCGAGCGGATCCTTCTGGTCGTGGATCGCGTCGAAACTGGTGACGAAGTCCCAGGCGCCGGGCTCGGCATATCCGGTCAGGTCGCGTGTCTCGAAACGGAGGTTCTCCAGTCCCCCGGCCCCCGCCATCCGCGCCGCCGCCGCGATCGCGTCGGCGCAGAGGTCGTAGCCGACAAAGCGGCTTCGCGGATAGCGACGGGCCATGGCGATCAGCGCCGATCCGCGGCCGCAGCCGGCGTCGAGGACGTCGATCCCGGCCTCGAGCCGCTCGTGCAGTTCCGGCGCGAGCGGCAGGACATGGTCGAAGAGCGCCGCGGTCACCGTCTGGACGCTGTCCTCGGCCATGATCTGGTGAAAGCAGGGATAGTCGTCATAGACCGAACCGCCACCCGTCTCGAAGTTGCAGATCGTCCGGTCCTCGACCTTGCCGAGGAGCGCGATGTGCTGGGCATAGACCGCGAGGTTGCCCAGCGGTGCATCGCGCGTGAGACATGCGGCGTGCTCCGGCGGCAGGCGGTAGCGGCGCGTGCCCGCGTCATGCTCGACGACGCCCGCCATCACCATCACCGCCAGCCATTCGCGGACATAGCGCTCCGCCAGATCGGCTGCCGTGGCGATCTCGTCGCTCGTCGCCGGACGCGCGAGGCCCGCGAGCGCGTCGAAGAGGCCCAGCCGATGCCCCAGCGACAGCATCGCCGCGGCGGCGCCGGCGTCCAGCATCCCCGCGATCCGGCCCGCAAAGGCCTCCGCGCGCTCGGTATCGTAATCGGTCTGTCCCATGATCGTCATCTGCCAGTCCTTTGTCAGGGTGTTTCGGATGCGGGCAGGTCGCACGGAACGGGCCCCCGCGCGAGGGCGGTTTTCGCCAAGAAAGGGGCTAATCGGCCAGATCACGATGCATACTTCTGGACGAAAGAGGCCAAATCGGCCAGTTTCCGACCATGAAAACGCCTCGCCCCATCGATGTCAGCCTGCTCGTGCTGCCCGAGACCCTGCCGGGCGCGATCTACAGCCTCCACGAAGTGCTCGGCTCCGTCGGGCGCAGCTGGCAGGCCATGACCGGCGAGGCGGAGGCCGCCACCTGCCTCTTCGCGCCGCGGCTCGTCGCGCGCGATGGTCTGCCCGTCCGCTCGCCTTCAGGCCCGACGATGACGGTCGAGGCCTCGCTCGATCAGGATGCCGGTCCGGGCATCGTGATCGTTACCGACCTGGCCCTGTCACCGGAGTCCGGCCCGCGCGGCCGATGGAGCGTCGAGGCGGCGTGGTTGCGCCGTCGTCATGCCGAGGGGGCGGTCGTCTGCTCGGTCTGCACGGGGGCGCTGTTTCTCGCCGAGGCGGGTCTGCTCGACGGCCTCGAGGCGACCTCGCACTGGTCCGTGGCGCCGCTCTTCCGCAACCACTACCCCGAGGTGCGCCTGAAGCCCGAGCGCATCCTGTGCCCGGCCGGACCCGAGCACCGGATCGTCACCGCGGGGGGGGCGTCCTCCTGGTGCGACCTCGCCCTCTATCTCATCGCCCGCTTCGCCGGCGCGACCGAGGCGCGGCGTATGTCGAAAGTCTTCGTGATCGGCGACCGCTCCGAGGGGCAGCTGCCCTTCGCCGCCATGGCGCGCCCGCATCAGCATTCGGATGGCGCGATCGAGAAGGCGCAGGTCTGGATCGCGGATCACTACACGGCGACGAACCCCGTGGCCCGGATGGCCGATGTCGCAGGCCTGCCCGAGCGCACCTTCTCGCGGCGGTTCCGCAAGGCGACCGGGTACGGGCCGGTCGAGTACGTCCAGGCGCTGCGGCTGGAGGAAGCCAAGCAGATGCTCGAGACGACGGCCGAGCCCACCGACGCCGTGGCGCTCGCCGTCGGCTATGCCGACCCGGTGTTCTTTCGCCGGATGTTCAAGCGGCAGGTCGGGGTCACCCCGGCGCGCTACCGCCAGCGCTTCGCCACCATGGCGCGATAGCGCGTCGCCGGACTGGGCGGCCAGGGAAAGGCCCCGATAGGGCGTGCCACCGCTGCGTCGGGTTCCGGTTGACAGGAGGTGGTGGCGGCGATAACGGGGCCACTCGAACACCGGAGTGTCGTGTCATGGACGGATCTACCCGCCTCTGAGGCAACCCTGCGCGCCCGTCACCGGGGCGCGTTTCCATGACATCGAAGGACACTCCCATGCCCAGACTATCCGGCAAGCACTGCGTCGTGACCGGCGCCGCCCGCGGCATCGGCGCCGCCATCGCCCGCGCTTTCGTGACCGAGGGCGCGCAGGTCATCCTGACCGATATCGACGCCGCCACCGGTGAGGCGACCGCGGCGGCGCTCGGCATGCC
Source organism: Paracoccaceae bacterium (assembly GCA_007131945.1). GTDB lineage: Bacteria > Pseudomonadota > Alphaproteobacteria > Rhodobacterales > Rhodobacteraceae > Pararhodobacter. The sequence goes on from SLPP01000244.1 coordinate 18,146, forward strand.
GTTCCACCGCCTCGACGTTGCATCCGAAGCCGACTGGCAGGCCTTCGCCGAAATCTGCCCCGAAACCGATGTGGTGGTGAACAATGCGGGCATCACCGGCTTCGAGGCCGGCCCGGTCCCGCACGACCCCGAGACCGCCGCGCTCGCCGACTGGCGGGCAGTGATGGCAGTCAATCTCGACGGCGTCTTCCTCGGCTGCCGCTACGCCATCGGCGCGATGAAGGGTCGCGGCACGGGGTCGATCATCAACAACTCGTCGCACTCGGGGCTCGTCGGCATTCCCGCCGCGGCGGCGTATGCCGCGTCCAAGGCCGGGGTGCGCAACCATTCGAAAAGCGTCGCGCTCTACTGCGCCGGGCAGGGCTGGGCGATCCGCTGCAACTCGATCCATCCCGGCGCGATCCTGACCCCGATGTGGGAGGCGGTGATCGGCGACGGGCCGGACCGAGAGGCGCGCATGGCGCGTCTCGTCGCCGACACGCCGCTCAGGCGCTTCGGCGCGCCCGAGGAGGTCGCAGCCCTTGCCGTCCTGCTCGCCTCGGACGAGGCCGGCTATATCACCGGCGCGGAACTGACGATTGATGGCGGCCTCCTCGCCGGAACCGCCGCGAGACCCTGAACGGAGCCGCCCCGGTGGAAACGCCGGGGCAGAAGCCAAGCCGAAGGCCGCGGCCTGCGCCGCAAGCCGAAGGTTGTCTGCGACCACTGATCCATCACCGCGTCGGGCATCCTTGTTCCGAGTGCCGACTATGCCACCCGTGTCGTTGGTGCCTCGCTGCTGGTGCAGGTTCCGATGCCGGTTTTGATCAGAAGCTGAAGAATGTTGACTTTCAGACCCACTTCCTCCGCCCAGAAGTCCTGTCGTCTTCCTGCCCAGAGTCTCTTTGCTGTCTTCCCTCCTGACACCTGCCGATCCGGCCGTTATGGTTCCGGGTAATGGAGGTGTGTGGGGGTTCATCTTGGCAGAGGGACAGCTGGATCGGGCGCTGCGGGAGTTGGCCGGGTTTCGGGACGATTTCGACGCGCGTCGGGACATTCTCGAGCGGTCGAGCCATGCGCTCCTGCACCGGCCGGCGCTGGGCGGGCAACTGGTCGCGCGGTTCTGCGCGACCCCCGAAGCGGACCCGGTGCTCGAGGACATGGACGACCTGCTTGGCGCGGCGCTCGGTGCCGCGAGGATGGCGCGCGAGAACCGCCAGAAGCGCGGGGACGCGTTCCTGGCGGCTGTCGAGGAAGCGGTGGATCTGGCCGCGCGGCGCGGCACGCTGGGATCCGCGCACCGGATGCTGCTCGCGCGGCTCTGGGCGCGGAGCGGGCTGAGCGCCCCCGCCGCGCTGGAACTGACCGCGGAACCCGACACAGCCGAGCCGCCGCCGGATCGGGACGATGTCGACACCATGCTCGAGAAACTCCTCGACGATCTCGTGCACCAGGCCGGCGGCGATGCGCAGAGCGTGCACACGGCACTGGCCGAAACCTTCCCGGCCATGCCCGAACCCATGCGCGAATACGTCGTGGCCCTCGCGGTCAGCCGTCCCGATCCGATCTACGCCCGGATCGGCGGCTACTGGCTGCTCGATCCGGAGCCGGCCATCCGCCGGGCCGCGGCGTCGGGATTCGCCGCACGCAAGATCCCCGCCGAGACCGCCGCGCGTCTGACCGTGCTGCGCAGCTGGATGCCCGAGGACGCGGCGCGCGTGCAGCTCGACCGGATCCTCCGCGACGGGCTGCGCCAGGGGCTGGAGCCGACCGCGAAAGACGCCGCCTGGACGATCCATTCCATTCTCGCCACCCTGCCCGATGGCGGCGGCGCGCAAAGCATCGGCATCGCCCTGCAATCGGGAAAGCGACGCAGCGCGGCGATGGTGCTCCTGAAACAGGGCCAGGGGGTGAAGGACGCCTATATCGCACCCTGCCGTTCGGCGCGCGAACAGAAGACGCTGATGGCGCAGCTGTCCGACGAGACCGGCGCGCTTCCCGTGCCGCTTGCCTATCTCGCGGATGCGCTTTCGGTGGCGTTGGGCGAACGCCTGCCCCCTGCCCCGGGCCTGCTCGACGTGGCCGCGCTCTGCGGGCTGACCGAGTTGCGGCCCGGACATGCCGAAACCGAAGAGCTCTTCGAGGGCCTCGCCGCGACCGCGCGCGTTGCGCCCATGTCAGCACAGAAGCGCGGGCGACTGATCAACGCCAGCGAGGAGTGGTGGGACCGCCACGAGATCGTCCGCAGCTGGTTCGAGGAGAGCGACGGCGTGCGGGAATTGCTGGATCAGCACCGCAGTCCCCGCGCGCTCGAGAGCGCGCTGTGGAAATGGCTCGAGACGCGGCGCGGCTGGTGGGCCCGGCTGATCGCCCGCGGCGCGGCGATGCTGGAGGCGGCAGGCCATCCGGATGCCGACAGTTTCGCCGCCACCGCCATGGCCCTGCTCGAGGGACGCGATCTGAAGAAGATCCCGGTCATGGCCGATATCCACGAACAGACCATCGAGGCGTGGGTGTTCGACGACCCGGACATGGTCCCGGATGCAACCGACAGCGGTTGTGTCGAGCTCGCCGGCGAACCGGAGCCGACCCGGCCGGAACGCAGGGGCGAACTGGCGAAGCTGCTCGAGGGCACGTCGCTCACGCCGGACTGGGTCGATGGCTACCTGATGGCAATCGTCATCGCCCCGAAGCTGATCACGCCAAATCGATGGCTCCCGATCCTGCTGGAGGGCGCGATGCGCGGGCTCGAGGCCTCGAACCTGCAACGGTTCCTCGATCTCGTGATGCTGCGCGCCAATGGCGCGATCACGCTCGCCGGGGACAGCACCGAATTCGAGCGTCGGCTCGGCGAGATCGACGCACGGAAATGGGCGGCCGGCTTCAGCAAGGGCTGTACTAGCTTCAAGTCCTCCTGGCCCGCGAGATCGACCCGGCCCGACGACCGGGCGATGCAGAAGCTGGTGGCGCAAGCCGCGGAGGCGGGATTCGCCAGCAGCGATCTCCGGACGCTTGGCCAATGGATCGCGGCGCGGCATGCGGCGAACCTGAGGCGCGCGTGACAACGCGAAAGCCCCCAGTAGGGGCGACTCCCGGAACGTTGACCAGGGGTTGACGGGAAAGCGCGCGGGTCACGCACGCGCGAAACGATCGGGATTGAAGTCTCTGATATTTTTGTTTTTATTGGTTACAGAGGTATGCTCTGGGCACTGTCTGCAAATGTTGGCATCAGCGCCGCGATCAGCATGGCAAGGGTCGCGAACCAGCCCACCGCCCAGATGATCGACCGCCCCGGCACCCAGCCCAGGACATAGGCGGGCACGTAGAGCACCCGCGCACCCAGATAGGCCCAGGCGCAAAAGGCGGTAAAGCCACTGGAATTGCCTGACAAGGTCACCACCACGACCGCGATGGCAAAGAGCGTCAAGCCCTCGAAATGGTTCTGCAGCGCCCGCTCCAGCCGTCCCGCCGTGCCGGTCAGGGGCCGATCCTCGTCGCGCGGCGAGGTCGAATAACCGAGCCCGACCTGGAGATTGGCCGTGATCGAGAAGACGACGTACTGCCCGAACTGCAGAAGGGCGGCGAGTGCGAGGACGAGGAGTTCGGGCGGCATGGGGCGATACCTTCAACCTCTCGATCAAGCGGGACCCAAAGCGACCGGCGCGAATGAGCCGCCGGCGCCGCGACGGCCCGGCTCCCGCGCCGGCTCCAGCAAAGGTTTCGTTGCGGTTAACGTCAAGAAATTCCCGTTTCAGTTCAGTGTATTGCCGAAGTGTGCGTGCGCGCACACCGGTGTGTTCCGCCCCGTCTCCGGCGGACGTCGATCACCCTAGATGTCCATCAGCAGCCGCCGCGGATCCTCAAGCGCCTCCTTGACGCGCACCAGGAACGTCACCGCCCCCTTGCCGTCGACGATCCGGTGGTCGTAGCTCAGCGCCAGGTACATCATCGGGCGGATGACGATCTGGCCCTTCACCACCATCGGCCGTTCTTGGATCTTGTGCATCCCCAGGATACCCGATTGCGGCGGGTTCAGGATCGGCGAGGACATGAGCGAGCCGTAGACCCCGCCATTCGAGATGGTGAAGCTGCCGCCCTGCATCTCGGCCATGGACAGCTTGCCGTCCCGCGCCCGCGCGCCCAACTCGCCGATCCGCTTCTCGATCGCGGCAAAGCCCATCTGGTCGGCGTCGCGCACGACCGGAACGACCAGTCCCGATGGCGTGCCGACCGCGACGCCCATATGGACGTAGTTCTTGTAGACGACGTCCTGGCCGTCGATCTCGGCATTGACCTCGGGCACTTCCTTCAGCGC
>SLPP01000216.1 GCA_007131945.1 Paracoccaceae bacterium
CCGGTCTCGGCCTCGAGCCTGACATAGAGGTCGGCGGAATACTTGGCGAGCCGGGTCATGTTGCGCGAGCCGCGCAGCTGGCCGACGAGGCCGGCGGCGTGCCAGGTCGTGCCGCAGGTGAGCTGCCTGCGTTCGAGCAGCACCACGTCGCGCCAGCCGGCCCTGGCGAGGTGGTAGGCGACCGAGCAGCCCGAGACGCCGCCGCCGATGATGACCACTCGGGCCTGGGTGGGAAGCGTCATGGGGGCCTCAGGCGATGGCATGGCCGGCCGCGCGCAGGCGGCGGGCGATCTCGGCGATATGGGCGGGGCTGGTCTCGCAGCAGCCGCCGACGATGGTGGCGCCCTGAGCGACCCAGCCGAGGGCGAAACCGGCGTAGCGCTCGGGCGTCATCTCGGGCCGGGCGGAGAGGGCGTCGACGGTCGAGTCGTCCTTCAGGAACGCGGCGGTGATCTGCTGGAAGCCGTTGGCATAGGCGCCGAAGGGCAGGCCGTGGGCCTTGAGGTGCGGCATGGCCTGGTCCATCGCCTCGGGCGCCGAGCAGTTGGCGAGAAGCGCCGCGACGCCGTCGAGATGGCCCTTGAGTTCGGCGACGGGCTCGCCCGAGCGCAGGCGTGTGCCGTCGGTGTCGTCGACCGTGACCGCGAGCCAGAGGGGGATGCCGGCGCGCGCGGCCACGGGGCGGGCGCCGGCGATCAGCGCGCTTGCATGGGCGACGGAGGCGACGGTCTCGCCGATCAGGAGGTCGCAGCGCGGGGCGAGGATCCCGGCTACCTCGGCGTAGAGCGCGACGGCGGTGTCGTGCGGGGGCAGCGTCTCGGGCCGGTAGGAGGCGACGAGCGGGCCGAGCGAGCCGGCGATCCGGCCCGAGCCGTGGGCGGCGCGGGCAGCCTCGGCCTCGGCAAGCGCGGCGGCGTGGAGGGCGGCGAAGCTCTCGTCGAGCCCGTGTTTCGCCAGCCGGTCGTGGTGGATGGCGTAGGTGTTCGCCGTGGCGATGGTGGCGCCGGCGCCGAAGTAGTCGGCGTGGACCTGCTGCACGAGGCCGGGATGGTCGAGCATGACCTTCGTCGCCCAGAGCGGATGCGGGGCGTCGCCGGCGCGGCGGATCAGTTCCTGGCCCATGCCGCCGTCGAGGAGGATGATGGCGGTCATGGTTCGACCTCGCAGGAGCGGGGGACTGCTCGTCCCCCGCGCCCCCTCGCCAAGGGGGGCAGGCCCCCCTTGGAACCCCCTGACCGGGGGTGGCGTGCTTGGGGCGGGGTCATGCGCGGAGCCGGTCGTTGGCCGGGTCCCAGAGGGGGGCGTCGGGCTGGACGGTGGCGGGGCGGCGGGTGCCGAAGACCTCGACCTCGATGGCGGTGCCGGGACTGGCGAGGTCGGACCGCAGCATGCCGAGCGCGACGCAGGCCTGCACCCGGTGGCCCCAGGCGGCGCTGGTCGTCTCGCCCACGACCTCGCCGTCGTGCCAGAGCGTCGACATGTAGGGCGGGTCGGTGTCGCCGGGCTCGAGCGTCAGGGTGACGAAGCGCTTGCTCACGCCGCGCTGCTTCTCGGCCTGCAGCACCGCCTTGCCGGGGAAGTCCTTCGACCAGTCGACGAAGCGCTCGAGCCCGCCCTGCAGGAGCGTGTAGTCGGTTGAAAGGTCGCCCTTCCAGGCGCGGTAGCCCTTCTCGATCCGCAGGCTGTCGAGCGCGAACATGCCGAAGGGGCGCGCGCCGGCCTGCGTCAGCGCGTCCCAGATCGCGGGGGCGTCGGCGGGGGCGCAGTGGATCTCCCAGCCGAGTTCGCCGGCGAAGGAGACGCGCAGGAGCGTCGCGGGGCGGGTGGCGACGGTGACGCCGGGCTGGGCGGAGAGCCAGGGGAGCGCGAGGTCGGCATCGGTGAGCGGCGCGAGGAGGTCGCGGGTCTTGGGGCCGGTGAGCAGGAGGCAGGTCAGGCGGTCGGACTCGTCGGTCAGCGTCACGCCCCCGGGCAGGCCCCGGCGCAGGACGTCGGCGTCGTGGGACTGGGCGACGGCGGCGGTGATGCAGGTGATGTCCTCGTCCGAGGCGGGGATCACGCTCATCTCGGTGACGATCCGGCCGCGCGCATCCGCGAAGTAGGCGAGACCCAGCCGGCCGGGGCGCGGCAGGCGCGAGGGCGTCAGGCGGTCGAGATGGGCGCGGGCGCCGGGGCCCTGCAGGCGCAGCCGGGTGAAGCCGGGGATCTCGATGATCCCGGCATGGTCGCGCACCGCCTCGCATTCCTCGCGGACGGCGCCGAACCACGGCCCCTCGCGATCCCAGGTACGCTGCGCGTCCTCGGAGGTGTCGTCGCCGGGCCGCGCGAACCAGTTGGCGCGTTCCCAGCCGTTATAGGCGCCGAACTGCGCGCCGCGCCCGGCCAGCCGGTCGTGCAGCGACGAGAGCTTCCTGTTCCGCCCGGCGGGCCAGGCGTGGTGCGGGAAGTGGATGGCGTATTCGTTTCCGTAGATTTCCATCCCCTTGGCGACGCAGTAGTCGTGATCCTCGAAGCCTGTGAAGCGGCGCGGGTCGCAGGACCACATGTCCCATTCGGTGCCACCTTCGGTCACCCATTCGGCCAGCACCTTGCCCGCGCCTCCGCCCTGGCAGATGCCGAAGGTGAAGACGCAGGCCTCATAGGCGTTCGGCACGCCGGGCATCGGGCCGATCAGCGGGTTGCCGTCGGGCGTGTAGGGGATCGGGCCGTTAATCACCTTCTGCAGCTTCGCATCGGCCAGCAGCGGCACGCGCGCCATCGCGTCCTCGATATGCCATTCCAGCCGCTCGAGGTCGTCGGGGTAGAGCTGGAAGCTGAAATCCTCGGGCATCGGATCGTCCGGGGTGGCCCAGTGCGCCCGGCAGGAATTCTCGTAGGGGCCGAGGTTGAAGCCCATCTTTTCCTGCCGCAGGTAGTAGCTGGAATCGACGTCGCGCAGGAGCGGCAGCTTGTGGCCGACATTCTTCGTCCATTCCTGAAGTTCGGGGATCGTGTCGAAGATCAGGTACTGGTGGCTCATCACCATCATCGGCACGCGCCGGCCGAACAGCGCGCCGACGCGGGCGGCGTAGTAGCCGGCGGCATTGACCACGATCTCGCAGCGGACCTCGCCCTTCGGCGTATCCAGCACCCATTCGCCGCCCTCGCGCCGGGCGCCGGTGACGGGGCGGAAACGCTCCACGCGCGCGCCGAGGTCGCGGGCGCCCTTGGCCAGCGCCTGGGTCAGCTGCGCGGGATCGATGTCGCCGTCATGGGGATCGTAGAGCGCGCCGGTCAGGTCGTGGGTCTCGAGGAACGGGTAGCGGTCGCGGATCTCGCCCGGCGCCAGGATGTCGAGCGCCATCCCCTGGTAGCGGCCCATGCCGACGACGCGCTGGAACTCGCGCAGCCGCTCGCGGGTATGGCCAAGCCGCACCGAGCCGGTGACGTGGTAGTTCATCGGGTAGTCGACCGCCGCGCCGAGGCCGCGATAGAGCTCGGCCGAATAGCGCTGCATGTTCATGATCGACCACGACGACGAGAAGGTCGGCACGTTGCCCGCCGCGTGCCAGGTCGAGCCCGCGGTCAGCTCGTTGCGTTCCAGAAGCAGCGCGTCGGTCCAGCCGGCGCGGGCCAGGTGATAGAGGCAGGAGGCGCCGACAACGCCGCCGCCGATGATCACAACGCGCGCCTGAAGCGATCCGTCCGCCATGCCCGTTCCTTCCGCTCCGCCTGCCCGACTGTCCGCGCCGGCGCGCCGGTTGTCAATTTCAGATCCCTTGGTAGATTGATAGAGATCCTCTATCAGGGAGCGCCGCGTGCAGGTCGAGCTTCTGGAAACCTTTCTCGATCTGTGCGAGACGCGCAGCTTTCGCCGCACGGCCGAGCGGCTGCGGCTGGCGCAGCCGACGGTGACCGCGCGGCTGCGCGCGCTGGAACGGCAGCTCGGCGCGGCGCTCTTCACCCGCTCGCGCGCGGGAACCGAGCCGACGACCGAGGGGCTGAAATTCGAGAGCCACGCCCGCGTGCTGCTCGCCGAATGGCATCGCGGGGTGCGGGCGGTGCGCGGCACGGGCAACCGGGCGATGATGCTGCGGATCGGGTTGCAGCATGACCTCGTCGGCTCGGGGCTGGGCGACTGGATCGCGGCCTTCCGCAGCGCCCTGCCCGATTGCGGTTTCTACATCGAGGCCGACTATTCGCCGCAGATGTGCGCCGACGTGCTGTCGGGGTTCAAGGATTTCGCCGTCCTCTTCACGCCGCGGCCGCATCCGGACCTGCATTTCGTCGCGCTCGGCGCGCTTGGCTACCGGATGGTCTCGACCCATGCGCGGCGGCGCGCCGAGGTCGATCCCGAAGGCTACATCCTCGGCAACTACGCCCCGGCGATCGCCGCCGAGCATGACCGGCTGCTGCCGGAACTCGTCGCGCCGCCGCTCGTCTCGGGGCAGAACGCGACGGTGGCCGAGATGCTGCGCGCGATCGGCGGGACGGCCTATCTGACCGAGGCGACGGCGGCCGCGGCGGTGGCGGCGGGCTGGGCGACGGCGGTCGAGGACGCGCCGACCCTGTCGCAGCCGGTGCATGCGGCGATGGCGCTGAGGCTGCGCACCGCGCGGATGCAGGCGCAGCTCACGCGGCTGGTGCGGGCGCGGATCGGCGGCGGATAGCTCGCCGCGCGCGTGCCGGCACGGATGCGACGGTCGGGCCCCGGCCGGCTCAGTCGCGCCGGCGCCTGGCGCGGCGGGCGCGGGCGTCGGAGATCGTGGCGATCGCCGCCTCGGCATCGGCGAGGTGCTTGATCAGGTGCTTGTCGCCGGCGCGCGTGACGATCTGCAGATCGCCCATCAGCTTGCGCATGGTCTCGATCTCCAGCAGCATCACGTTGCCGCCGCTGGGCAGGATCAGCCGCCGGTCGGTGACCAGCCAGCGCATCCTGAGCTGCTCGCCGGCGAGGTAGGCGCCGCGCACGCCGAGCGCGAGCACCGCGCCGAGCGCGCCGATGGCGGCGTGCTCGCTGCCGATCAGCCAGAGCACCGTCCCCGCCCCGGCCATGCCGACGAGCGCGAGCACCGCGTGGTCGCGCCAGTATCGCCCGCGATCCGAGCGCAGTTCGCTGACGACCTTCTCGCCCGGTTCGAGTGCCGGGGCCGCGGCCGTGCGGTCGGGGATGGGGGTGCCGGACATCGGATGGAAGAAGCCCGCGCCCGGAGGTCCGGGCGCGGGCAAGGGTTCAGTTGGTGATGTCGCCGCCTTCGGTGCCGGCTTCGGCATCCGGGTCGCGCGGCATCCCCTCGGCGGCGGCGGGCGGCTCCGGGATCGCACGCCGCCCGGCCTGGGCGAGGATCTGCCCGTTCAGACCGTCGGTGCGCAGGAACTGGAAGAACTCGCTGTCCGGTGCCAGCACCATCGAGGCATTCTGCCGGTTCAGCGCGCGCTCGTAGGCGGTCATCGACCGGGTGAAGGCGAAGAACTCGGGATCCTGACCGAAGGCCTCGGCGTAGATCCGGTTGCGTTGGGCATCGGCCTCGCCGCGGATGATCTCGGATTCGCGCCGCGCCGAGGAGACGAGCTCGACCACCGTGCGGTCGGCGAGCGCGCGCACCCGCTGCGCCGCCTCGTTACCGCGGGCGATCTCGTCGGCCGCCTCGCGCTCGCGCTCGGCGCGCATCCGGGCGAAGGTCGCGGCGAGGTTCTGCTCGGGCAGGTCGGTGCGCGTCAGCCGCACGTCGATCACCTCGACCCCGAGCCCGCCGGCCTCGCGCCGGGCACGGTCGCGGATGCGGTTCATCAGGATCGTCCGGTCCTCCGAAAGCACCGCGCCCGAGGGCACCGCCCCCAGCACCTCGCGGATCGCGGCGTTCATGATCCGGTCGAGCCGGATCTGGGCGGCGCGGATGCCCTCCATGCCGACGGCCTGGCGGAAGCGTTCGACATCGACGATCCGCCAGCGGGCGAAGGCATCGACCACCAGCCGCCGGTCATCGAGCGGGGTGATCTCCAGCGGCTGCGTCTGCAGCCCAAGGATGCGCGCGTCGTAACGCACGACCTCCTGGATGAACGGGATGCGGAAATAGAGCCCGGGATCGGTGCGGACCTGTTTGACCTGGCCGAACTGCAGCACGAGGACATTCTCGCGCTCGTCGACGATGAACAGCGCCGAAAGGCCGACCGCGGCCGCGACCACAACCACCGGCAGGAGCAGGGTCAGTTTCTTCATTGGCCATTCCCCCTCGGGCTTTCGGCGCGGACGCCGCGCAACTGGTCAAGCGGCAGGTAGGGCAGCACGCCCGTTCCGTTGTCGCCGATGACATTGTCGAGGATCGTCAGATCCATCTCGCCCAGCACCTGTTCCATCGTCTCCAGATACATCCGCCGACGGGTCACCTCGGGCGCGTTGACATATTCGTTCCAGACCGCGAGGAAGCGGCTCGCCTCGCCCTCGGCGACGTTGACCACCTGGGCGCGATAGCCCTCGGCCTCTTCCTGGATCTGCGCGGCTTCACCGCGCGCCGCGGCGAGCACCCGGTTGGCATAGGCATCGGCCTGGCGTTCCAGCCGGTCGCGCTCCTGCCTCGCGGCCTGCACCTCGCGGAAGCTGTCGATCACCTCGCGCGGCGGGTCGGCCTTGTCGAAGTTGATCCGGATGATGTTGATCCCCGATTCGTAGCTTTCCAGCGTGCCCTGCGCCGCCTGCCGCAGGTCGGCGGCGATGGCGCCGCGGTCGCGGTTGAGGATCGGCGACAGTTCCGACCGGGCGATGATGTCGCGCATCGCCGATTCCGACACCGCGCGCACGGTCTCGTGCGGATCGGCGAGGTTGAAGAGGTACCGCGCCGGATCGGCGACGTTCCAGACCACCTGGAACTCGATGTCCACGACCGCCTCGTCGCGGGTCAGCATCAGGCCGGAATCGAGCGC
>SLPP01000242.1 GCA_007131945.1 Paracoccaceae bacterium
GAGGGCGGCGACGGTCTTCTGGTCCATGGGAACGCTCCTTGGGTGAGGAAAGTCCCCACAGAAGAATTCAAATCACCGCCCTCGCCAACCATTGTCGTGTAGGTTGCATTGTGGTTAACGGGAGGAAATATTACCTTTTATAACAATGACTTGCAAAAAAGTCCAAATTTGGACGCCCCCTCCTTTCGCGTCTCCTCACCCGCCTCCGAAAGGGGCAGCACTGGACCCCGCACCGCTCACCGCAGGGCCGCAAGCCGGTCCAGCAGGTCCCCGATCTGGCCGGTATCGGCATTGGCGAAGGCGATGCGCAACTCGCGCGCCCCCTCGGCGGCGCCTTCAGGGCGGAACATCGTGCCCGGCAGCATCAGCACGCCCGCCTCGCGCAGGAGTCGCCGCGCGACCTCGGGCGCGGGGGCGTCGAACGGATGCCGGACATAGGCGAAATAGGCGCCGCAGCCCATCAGCTGCCAGCCGGGCAGGCGGCCAAATCCCTGGGTGATCGCCGCGCGCCGGCGCAGGATCTCGGCCCGTTCCCCCGCCAGCCAGTCGCCGAGGTTCTCGATCCCCCACAGTGCCCCCATCTGCCCGGGTCCCGAGGGGCAGATCGTCACCGTGTCCAGCACCTTCTCGACCTGCGCCAGATGCCCTGCCGAGGCGAGGATGGCGCCGACACGGTGACCCGTCAGCCGATAGGCCTTGGAAAAGGAATAGAGATGGATCAGCACCCGGTCCCAGTCCGGATCGGCGAACAGTCCGTGCGGCGGACCCTCCTGCGCGTGAAAGTCGCGATAGGTCTCGTCGAGGATCAGCGCGACGCCGTGGCGCGCCGCGAGCCCGGCGAAGGCGGCGATCAGCTCCGGCGGGTACTCGACGCCGCCCGGGTTGTTTGGCGAGACGAGCGTGATCGCGCGCGTCCGCGGCGTGAGAAGCCGCGCGCAGTGATCGGGATCGGGCAGCAGGTTGGCGCCGGTGGGCAGCGGGATGCAGTCGATACTCTGCAGGCTCAGCCACATCGCGTGGTTGAAATACCAGGGCATGGGCAGGATCACCGCGTCACCCGGCCCGGCGAGCGTGGCGATCGAGGCGCAGAAGGCTTGGTTGCAGCCCGAGGTAATGGAAACCTGTTCGGCCGCGACCGCCCCGCCATAGAGCGCGGCGCTGCGCCGGGCGAGCGCGGCGCGCAGCGCGTCATGGCCGAGAACCGGGCCGTAGAGATGCAGCGAGGCATCCGCCTCGATCGCGCGGGCCATGGCGGCGCGCAGCGCGGTCGGCGGCGGGTCGACCGGGGCAGCTTGGCTGAGGTTCAGAAGCGGCAGCCCCTCGGGCAGCGTGGTCTCGCGCAACCAACGCCGCGCCTCCATCACCGGAGGGGCGAGCGTGGCGGCGACGGCGGGGTTGAGCGGCAGCATCCGGGCCTCCGGTTTTCGGCCGCGCCAAGGTGCCCCAGCGACGCGGCGGGAGCAACCGGGCCGGGAAGGCTTGCCAAGGCCGCGATACTGGCGCAGTCAGGCACCATGACCCCCGCCGCCCGCCAATCCGCCGGCATCGCGATCATCGACCGGATTCTCGCGGGCGAGCCGGCCGAGGCGGCACTGACGCGTTGGGCCCGTGGCGCGCGCTACGCGGGTTCGGGCGACCGCGACGCGGTGCGCGACTGGGTCTTCCGCGCGCTGCGCCAGCGCCGCTCGGCCCGCGCATGGTCGGGGGCGGAGGCCGAGAGCGGGCGTGCGCTGATGCTGGGCATGCTGCGCATGGATGGCATGCGGCCCGAGGGCTGGACCGGCAAGCATCACGCGCCCGCTCCCCTGACCGAAGCCGAAGCCTCGAGCCTCTCCGCGCCGCCGCCCGTGCTCTCGCGCGGCGAGGCCGGCGACATCCCCGACTGGATGCTCCCCCTCTTCGATGCCGCCCTCGGCGCGCAAGCGGATACTGTGCTGAAGTGCCTGCGCGAGCGGGCGCCGGTCTTCGTGCGGGTTCACGCGCGCCGCGCACAGGTTGCCGAGGTGATCGCCGAACTTGCAACCGCGGGGATCACCGCCGCGCCGCATCCGCTGGCCCGACAGGCGCTTCAACTCGAGGGAGCAACGCGGCGGCTGAAGCAGACCGCGGCCTTCGCCGAAGGGCGAGTGGAGTTGCAGGATCTGGCCAGCCAGGCGGTTACCGAGACGATGGCGGCGCATCTGCCGGCGGGGGGCTCGGTCCTCGATTACTGCGCCGGAGGCGGAGGCAAGGCGCTGGCGCTGGCGGCCATGGGCTTTGCGGTCAGCGCGCATGATGCCGATCCGCGGCGGATGCGTGGCCTCCTGCCGCGCGCCGAGCGGGCAGGCGACCGCGTGGCGCTTGTCGAGACGCCGCGCCGGAACTGGCCCTGCGTGCTGGCCGATGTGCCCTGTTCGGGTTCGGGCAGCTGGCGCCGCGCGCCCGAAGCGAAATGGCGTCTGACACCAGGCCGGTTGGCGGCCTTGCAGGCGACACAGGACGCGATTCTGACCCGCTGCGCCGACCTGGTCGCACCCGGCGGGCTTTTGGCCTTCGCGACCTGCTCGCTCTTTCGCGAAGAGAACGCCGAGCGCATCGCCGCGTTCCACGATCACCTGCCGGGCTGGTCCGAGATCGCACAGCATGTCTGGACTCCGCTCGATGACGGCGATGGCTTCTTCCTGTCGCTCCTGCGCCGAGCTTCGACGTGACCGAACGGCGGCATTCGCGTTAACCATTTGTTATCCATTTTTCTGGCAGAGCAGGAACGAGGGGTGAACCGAAAGGTGGCGCGCGTGTCTTCCGCGAGCACTTCGATGGCCGCAGGGTCGGGCCTTGACGGCGCCCGACCTGCGCCGGCTGCGCCCTCGATCTGGCGTTCGACCGTGTTGCTACTCGCGCGATTGGGGGCGATCGCTTGGCTCTTCGCATTCGTCGCAGCCGCGGCGCTCGCCGCCGCGATTCTGGCAGGCGGCGGGCTCGCCAGCATGGTGCTGCTGTCGATCGGCAGCACGCTGCTGCTGCTTGCGATCGGCGCCGCATGGGCGCGCCGGCGCCAGCATACAGGATTGGCCGAACTCGCCACGCGAATCGCCACGCTTACCCGGCATGATCCTGATCCGGTGATCCTTACCGGCTTCGACGGCGAGCTGCGCGCGCGAAACGCCGCGGCCAACACTGCAAAGGGCGAGGATGGCGCTGCCCTTTCGGTACTTCTTTCGACCTGGTGCGCTGAGCCCGATGCAGTCATCGCCGCGATGACGGGCGAGGTGCGGCTCAAGGGGTATGCGCTGCGCGACTTCACGCGGCCGGGTGACGCCCTGCGCGTCTCGGCCTTCCGGATCGAGACCGATGCCGAGGAGACCGGCGCCGAAGGACTTCTGGTCTGGCGCTTCGCGCGCGGGGCGCGCGACCGGCCGCGGGCGGTCGACGCGCTGGGGTTGCCGGTTCTGACGCTCGGCCCTGACGGCACACCGGTCGCCGCCAACGGCTCGATGCAACGCTACCTAGACTGGTCGCCCGTAGACGCGACGCCGCCACCCGAACCGGTACGCGCCTTCCTCGCCGACGGGATCGGTGGTATCGCCGCAGGCAACTGCCGGACGGTCCGGTTGCCGGTCGCCGGCGAAAGCGTCACCTGCCTCGCCTTTGCTGTCTCCGGCCATGACGGGCAGCTCGATGTCGTGTTCCTGCCGCTGTGGCTCAGCGCCCAGGGCAAGACGCCAACTGCGCGACCCGATTTCGACGACCTGCCGGTGGCGCTGATGCAACTTGGGCCGGACGGGCGGATCGAGGCCACGAACCGGCTGGCGCGGATGCTGCTCGGCCTCGCCCCGGGAGAGGAGCGCTTCTTCTGGGAAGTCGTCGAAGGGCTGGGGCGGCCGGTTGCCGACTGGTTCGAGGATGCCCGCGCCGGTCGCGTGCTCAACCGCCCGGAAGTGCTGAGCGCGACGCTGCCGGCGCAGGAGACCTTCGTGCAGATCACCCTGCGCCGCGCCGCCGGGCCGGCAGCCGAGCAGCGGCTCGTCGCGGTGATCACCGATGCGACAGAACTGAAGTCGCTCGAGGCGCGCTTCGTGCAGAGCCAGAAGATGCAGGCTATCGGCCAGCTTGCGGGCGGGATCGCGCATGACTTCAACAACCTGCTCACCGCGATATCGGGTCATTGCGACCTCTTGCTGCTCAACCGCGATCACTTCGACCCCGATTACGCCGACCTGACGCAGATCCAGCAGAACACCAACCGCGCCGCGGCACTGGTGCGCCAGCTTCTGGCTTTTTCGCGCAAGCAGACGCTCAAGCCCGAACTTCTGTCACTGGAAAGCCTCCTCGAGGAACTCACCCATCTGCTCACCCGGCTGGTGGGCGAGCGGATCACGCTCACGCTCGATCACGACGACACGCTTGGCGTGATCCGGGCTGATCGGCGGCAGCTCGAACAGGTGATCATGAACCTCGTGGTCAATGCCCGCGACGCGATGCCGATGGGCGGCGAGATCCGGATCGAGACGCGCGGCGCACGGCTCAGTGCCGAGACCGAACTCGGCCGGGTCCGTCTGCCGCCCGGTGACTATGCCGTGATCCGGGTGATCGACGAGGGCGTCGGCATTCCGGCCGACCTGATCGACAAGGTGTTCGAACCCTTCTTCACTACCAAGCGCACCGGTGAGGGCACCGGGCTCGGCCTGTCGACGGCCTATGGCATCGTCAAGCAGATGGGCGGCTATATCTTCGCCGATTCAATCGAGGGGGCGGGCACGACCTTCTCGCTCTACTTCGCGATGGAGCCCGGCACGTGTCGGCCCGTGGTCGAGTCCGGACGGGATCCCGCCGCGCTGGCGCAGCATGCCGAGCCACCGGCGCGCGCCGGACGCTCACCCTGCCCACCGGAGGACGTCGCCGGCGCCGAACCACCCGCGCCGGTGGCGGCGCAGGAAATGGTCCCGGAGGGTCTCCGCGTCGGTGCGATCGTTCTTCTGGTCGAGGATGAGGCACCGGTGCGCGCCTTCGCCGCGCGCGCGCTCAGGATCCAGGGCTACCAGGTAATCGAGGCCGAGAGCGGCGAGCAGGCGCTCGAATTCCTCGCCGATACCGAGCTGCGTGTCGACGTCTTCGTAACCGATGTCGTGATGCCCGGCCTCGACGGGCCGGGCTGGGTCGCCGAGGCGATCAAGGTGCGGCCAGGCACGCCGGTCGTCTTCATCTCGGGCTATACCGAGGACACGGTCAGCGCCGGCCTCGCGCGCACGCCGCGTTCGGTCTTCCTGGGCAAGCCTTTCTCGCTCGAGCAGCTCAGCACGGCGATCGGTACCCTGCTCGCCGAATGGCCGCCTGGCGAGCGACGGCTGAAGGTCATCACCTCGGATCGTACCGGCTGACCGGCACGCCCATTGCACCACGCCGCACTCCTGCCTAGAACCGCGCGATGAGCAGGAGACTGCCGCATGGATACCGCCACCACCTTGCACGACCGCATCCGGCAGACCATCAACAGTCGGACGAAGCCGCCCGGCTCGCTCGGCCTCCTCGAGGCGCTGGCGGTACAGATCGCCGTGTTGCAGAGCACGATTGCGCCACGCATGGAGCGCTGCACGCTCATCATTTTCGCCGCCGATCACGGCATTGCACGCGCCGGAGTTTCGGCGTTCCCACAGGCGGTCACCCGGCAGATGGTGCTGAATTTCCTCTCCGGCGGAGCGGCGGCGAATGTCTTTGCCCGCAGCGTCGGTGTCGATTTGCAGGTGGTCGATGCAGGGGTTGCCGGCGCGCCAATCGAAAATCCGGGCCTGATCCGGCGGCGGCTGGGCGCGGGAACGGCGAACTTCCTCGATGCGCCTGCGATGTCGCCGGAACAGGCCGCGCGCGCGCTCGATGACGGCGCCGCGATCGCGCGGGCGACGGCCGGCGAGGCACTGGCCTTCGGCGAGATGGGGATCGGCAACACGGCGACCGCGGCGGCACTTGCGCACAAGCTCACCGGCCTGCCGCTCGAGCGGCTCGTCGGGCGGGGTGCGGGGCTCGACGATGCCGCGCTTGCTCGCAAACTCTCCACTCTGCAGCGTGCCTGCGCCCGGGTGCCGGGCATTCTGCCCGCCGAGCGTGCAATGGCCGAGTACGGCGGCTTCGAGATCGTGATGATGGCCGGTGCGATGCGCGCCGGCGCGCAGGCGGGGCGGCTGGTCCTGGTCGATGGTTTCATCGCTACCGCGGCGGCGAGCCTCGCGCTGGCGCTCGACCCCGCGGTCCGGCCGGCGCTCGTCTTCGCCCATCGCTCGGCCGAGGCGGGCCACGGTGTGCTGCTCGACCGGCTGCGCGCGCGGCCGCTGCTGGATCTGGAAATGCGTCTGGGTGAGGGCACCGGCGCGCTACTTGCCTGGCCGCTGGTTCAGGCGGCATCGCGGATGATGACCGAGATGGCGAGCTTCGCCGAGGCAGGCGTCTCGAACGGCACTGCCTGATGCGCGGCGCACGCGCAGCGCTGTTTTTCCTCACCCGGCTGCCGGCCGGACGGTTTGAGTCGGCTGATTTCGCCGCCGCGCCGGGCTGGTTCGCAGCGGTTGGGCTTCTTGTGGGCATGGTGCAGGCGGCGGCTTTCCTGATTGCCATGTCGCTCTGGGGGACGGTCCTGGCCGCTTTCGCGGCGTTCGTCGCCGGGATCGTTCTGACCGGTGCGCTGCACGAGGACGGGCTGGCCGATGCCTGCGACGCGCTGGGAGCGCGGGGCTCGCGCGACCGAGCGCTCGAGATCATGCGCGACTCGCGTATCGGCACCTTCGGAGCGCTGGGGCTGGGCCTGACGCTGGGTGCCGGGGTCATGGCGCTGGTCGCGCTGGGTCCGGCGGCGCCCGCAGCGCTGGTCGCCGGGCAGGCGCTGAGCCGGGCAGCGATGACCGCA
>SLPP01000097.1 GCA_007131945.1 Paracoccaceae bacterium
AGCGCGCTCATCCGGCGGGCTCCAGCAGGTGACAGGCGGCGCTGCGGCCGGCAGGCAGGCGGCGCGGCTCGGGCCGGATCGTGGCGCAGGGCGCGATCTCCACCGGGCAGCGGCCGGAGAAGCGGCAGCCTTGCGGCAGTTGCGAGAGCGGCGGGACGGAGCCGGGAATGGTGGGCAGTCGCTGCCGCCGGCCGTCGGGACCACGGCCGGGCGCGGTGCCGCCGATCCCCGGTCGCGCGCCGAGCAGGCCGCGCGTATAGGGGTGGCGCGGATCCTCGAGCACGCCGGCGGTGGGGCCGAGCTCGACGATCTCGCCGCCATACATGACCGCGATCCGCTCGGTCGCGCGGGCGACGGCGGCGAGATCGTGGCTGATGAAGACGAGCGCCATCTGCCGCTTCTCGGCCAGCCGGACCAGAAGCTCGATGATCCGCAGCGCGACATGCGCGTCGAGTGCGGTCGTCGGCTCGTCGGCGATGAGCAGCGCCGGGTCGCAGGTCAGCGCGAGCGCGATCAGCACCCGCTGGCGCTGCCCGCCCGAGATCTCGTGCGGGTACTGGCGCAGGCGCGCCTCGGGATCGGGGATGCCGACCTCGTCGAACAGTTCGAGCACGCACCGACGGGCGGCAGCGCGGCCGAGGCCGAGATGCACCTGCAGCGGCTCCATCACCGCCTCGCCCAGGCGCTGCAGCGGGTTGAGCGCCGCCATCGGCTCCTGGAAGATCATCGCCACCTTGCGCGCGCGCAGCCGCCGCCAGACGCGTTCGGAGGCGCCGGATAGTGCGGTGCCGTCGAGCGCGATCGCGCCGGTCACCCGCGCCGCCTCGGGCACCATGCCCATCATCGCCAGCCCGAGCATCGACTTGCCCGAGCCGGATTCGCCGACGATTCCCAGCCGCTCGCCGCGCGCGACGCCGAGGCTCACCTCGCGCAGGGCCTGCGCCGCGCCGAAACTCACCGAGACGCCCGCGAGCTGCATCATGCCTGGCGGCTCCGCGTGAGGCGCGGATCGGTGATGTCCCTGAGCGCGTCGCCGAGAAGCGAGAAGCCCAGCACCGCGGCCATGATGCACAGGCCCGGATAGATGGCGAGTTGCGGCGCCATGAACATCAGCGTCTGCGCCTCGGACAGCATCCGCCCCCAGGAGGGCGAGGGCGGCTGCGCGCCGAGGCCGAGATAGGAGAGCGCCGCCTCGGCGAGGATGGCGATGGCGAACTCGATCGTCGCCTGCACGATCACCGGGGCGGCGACATTGGGCAGGATGTGGTCGCGCGAGATGGCGAAGCGGCCCTGCCCGGCGGCGCGGGCGGCGGCGACGTAGTCGCGCGTCCAGATCACGTTCGCCGCGCCGCGGGTGACACGCGCGAAGACCGGGATGTTGATGAAGGCGATGGCGAAGACCGCGACCCAGAGCGAGGGGCCGAAGACCGCCGAGAGCATGATCGCGAAGAGCAGCGCCGGGAAGGCGAAGCCGATATCGGCGACGCGCATGATCAGGTCCTCGACCCAGCCGCCGAGGGCCGAGGCGAGGAGGCCGAAGGCGACGCCGATCGAGCCGCCCATCAGCACCGCGATCAGCGCCACGGTCATCGAGTTGCGCGCCGCGACCATGAGTTGCGAGACGACGTCGCGGCCGAGCTGGTCGGTGCCCAGCCAGTGGATGTCGGAGGCCGGCGCGAAGCGGGCGCGGATGTTCATCGCCGCGTGGTCGTGCGGCGTCCACACGAGCGACAGCGCCGCGACGCCGACGACGAAGGCCACGAGCACCGCGCCGAGGACGAGGTTCGGGGTCAGGTGCCGGCTCATGCGCGGGTCTTCAGCCGCGGGTCGATCATGACGTAGATCACGTCGACGAGGAAGTTGACCGTCACCACGATAACCGCGAACAGGGTGACCAGTGCCTGCACCAGCGGCAGGTCGCGGTTGGCGATGGCCTGGAAGACCAGCCGCCCCAGGCCGGGCAGGTAGAAGACGTTCTCGATCACGATGGTGCCGGTGACGAGGGTGGCGAACTGCAGCCCGACGATGGTGACGATCGGCACCAGCGCATTCGGCAGCACGTGCCGCCAGAGGATGCGCCGGCGCGGATAGCCCATGGCGCGGGCGGTGCGGACATAGTCGAGCCGCATGACCTCGAGCGCGGCGGAGCGGGTGACGCGGGCGAGCACCGCCGCCTGCACGAAGGTCAGCGCGGCGATCGGCAGCACGAGCGAGCGCAGTGCCGCGACCGGGTCGGACCAGCCGGGAAAGCCCCCCGGCGGCAGCCATTGCAGGTAGACCGCGAAGAGCAGGACCAGGAGCATCGCCGCCCAGAAGGAGGGCACCGCGATGCCGATCTGGCTGAGGAACATCACCCCCCAGTCGCCGGCCTTGCGGTGGTTCGCCGCCGCGCCGATGCCCATCGCCAGCGCCAGCACGACGGTCGCGATCATGCCGCCGAAGGCGAGCGACAGGGTCAGCGGCAGGCGCTCCAGCACCAGCTCGGCGACCGACACCCGGTAGGCATGGCTCATGCCGAAATCGCCGGTCAGCGCCGCGCCGACCCAACGGAAATAGCGCACGACGACCGGGTCGTGGAGGCCGAGTTGCTGGCGTAGCGCCTCGAGCGCCGCCTCGGAGGCCTCGATGCCGAGGATGGTCAGCGCCGGGTCGCCGGGCAGGATGTTCATCACCGCGAAGACGACCACGGTGATGGTCAGCAGCGTGGCGAGGAAGCCCACGGTCCGGCGCAGAAGGAAATAGCCCATGCGGCACTCCGGGTGGGCGGGGCGGCGCCGGGCCGCCCCGCCCGGTGTCTCAGCGGACCGTCACCTCGGCCAGCGGCAGCGCAAGGGTCGGCTGCGAGTCCCAGAACCCCTCGACGCCGTCGCGGAAGATGCCGATCAGCGGCAGCTGGAAGAGGTAGCCCAGCACCGCCTCCTCGCTCACCATCCGCTGGGCGTCCTGCAGGAGCGCGATGCGGGCCTCGTCGTCGGTCTCGGTGCGGATCGCCTCCCACAGCTCGCGGAAGGCGTCGCTGTCATAGCCCCAGTAATAGGAGTCGCGGGCGAAGTTGCCGAGGTCGTTCGATTCGGTATGGGCGACGATGGTCAGGTCGTAGTTGTGGTTGCGGAAGACCTCCTCGAGCCAGAAGCCCCATTCGACATTCTCGATCCGCACGTTCATGCCGGCCGCGCCCAGCTGCGCCTGGATGATCTCGGCCGAGCGGGTGCCATAGGGGAAGGGCACGGGGCGAAGGGTCAGCGTGTCGCCCAGTATGCCCGCCTCCTCGAAAAGCGCGCGCGCGCGGTCGGGGTCGTGGGGATAGAGGTCGGAGAGGTCGACGAAGGCCGGCCCGTGCGGCGGGTAGAAGCTGGAGATCGGCACGGCGAGGCCGTACATCGCCCCCTCGATCAGCTCCTCGCGGTTGATCGCATGGCTGACGGCCTGGCGGGCGCGGATGTCGTCGAAGGGCGGGCGGGCGTTGTTCATCGCCAGGATCACCTCGCCCTCGGTGGTGCCGACCTGGACGGTGAAGCGCGGATCGGCCTCGAACTGGGCGACGAGTTCGGGCGCCGGGAAGCCGGGGAAGGCATCAAGCTCGCCCGCGAGCAGCGCCGCCGCCGCCGCCGCCGGGTCGGCGATGAAGCGGAACTCGACCATGTCGAGCGCCACCTCGTCGGCGTTGCGGTGGCCGGGGTTCTTGACGAAGCGCAGCCGGTCGCCGCGGGTCCAGGCGTCGAACATGAAGGGGCCGGTGCCGACGGGACGGGTGGCGTTGGTCTCCACCGTCTCCGGCGTGACGATGATCGCCGGGCCGCGGGCAAGCTCGAAGAGGAAGAAGGCCTCGGGCCGGGCGAGCGTGATCTCGACCGTGTGCTCGTCGATCATCTCCACCGACTCGATCGGGTCGAAGATGATGCGGCGGGGATTGGTGCTGTCCTCGGCCATCGCGCGCTCGAAGGAGAAGAGCACGTGATCGGCGGTGAACGGCGTGCCGTCGTGGAAGGCGACGCCCTGGTGCAGGTGGAAGCGGTAGGTGCGGCCGTCGTCAGAGATCTCCCAGCTTTCGGCGAGCCCCGGCTGCACCGCGCCCGAGCGGTCGACGCGGGTCAGCGTCTCGAAGATGTTCTGCGTGACCATGACGTTGATCGCGGCGGTCGCCTCGATCGTCGGGTCGAGCGCGGTCGGCTCCTGCTGGATGCCGATCGAGATGCGCGTCTGCGCGGCGGCCGGGGCGGCAAGCGCCAGCGCCAGCGCGGCGAGGAGGGCTGGGGCAGCTGTCAGTCTCATCGGTGAGGTCCTTTCTGGCAACCGGGACGGTGGCGGCGCCGATCATGCCGCAGGAATCCGCGCTTGCGAACCCCCCACCTGCACGCCATCCCGCCACCCGCCGATGCTGCGGCTGCAGCCTTGCCTGCAGGCGCGTCGTGTTACATTCCTGTCATCTGAAGGCGACGAAACCGTCACGAAAGCCGGGCAGAGTGCCGGCGCAACCAAGAGGGAGAGGACCGATGACCCATCACTGGAACAGGGCGGCACTGGCCGCCGTCGCGACGCTGGCGCTTTCGGCCGGGATGGCCACGGCCGACGACTACTATGCCGGGCAGACGATCCGCATCGTCATCCCCTTCTCGGCCGGGGGCGGGACCGACACCTTCGGCCGCCTCATCGCCGGGCATCTGGGCAACCATATACCGGGCAATCCGACCGTCATCGCCGAGAACGTGACCGGGGCGGGCGGGCTGCTGGGCTCGAACGAATTTGCCCGCGCCGACCGCGACGGGCTGACGCTGCTCACCGCCTCGGGGCATCTCAACCTGCGCGCCTTCCTCGGGCTCGAGGGGCTGGAGCTGGATCTCGCCGACGTGACGCCGGTGGTCGCCGCGCCCATGGGCCATGTCACCGCGATCCACAGCAATGCCGGCATCAGCGACCCGACCGAGATCGGCAACATGACCGGCCGCATCACCAAGGGCATCACCGACCCGGTGGGGCTGATCGAATCGATCGTCGCGTTGGAGATGATGGGGATCGAGTACCGCGCGGTGCCCGGCTTCGGCGGGCGCGGCGACACGCGCCTTGCCTTCGAGCGCGGGGAGCTGACCATCAACACCCAGTCGACACCCGCCTATCTGGCCCGCGTCGTGCCGCTGGTCGAGGAGGGCACCGCGATCACCGCCTATGCGATCGGCTTCATCGACGCCGAGGGCAACCCGTTGCGCGACCCGGCCGCGCCCGACATCATGACCGCGCCCGAGCTCTACGAGGCGATCCACGGCGAGATGCCCTCGGGCGAGGCCTGGGAGGCCTACAAGATCACCGCGAACCTCGTGCAGAACACCCGGGGCACGATCTGGGTGCATACCGACGCGCCCGAGGAGGCCCGCGCCGCGCTGCGCCAGGGCGTCGACGCGATGGTGCTGGACGCCGAGTTCCAGGCGGCGGTGGCCGACATCCTGGAGGGCTACGAGATCATCTCGGGCGCCGGGCTGGACCAGATCAAGGCCGAGCTCGACGCCGCGCCCGAGGAGGTGCTGGACTGGCTGCGCAACCTGATGACCGAGCGTTTCGAGGTGCGGTTCAACCCGCGCTGAGCGCCGCCGGGACGGCGTGCCCGTGATCGCGGCTCTCGTCCTGCCGCCCTCTCCGCCCGCGCGCCTGCGCGGGCGGCGCCTGACCGCCGGCCGGAGCGCCGGGCGCCATGCTTGACGCCTTCCTCGCCGCCTTCGTGATCCTGATGGATCCCTATCGGCTGGCGATGCTGTTGGCCGGCGTCTCGATCGGCATCGTCGTCGGCATCCTGCCCGGCCTCGGCGGGCTGATGGGCATGGCGCTGGTCCTGCCCTTCCTCTTCGGCATGGACGCCTATGCCGGCATCGCCATGCTGATCGGCATCGCCGCCGCGGTGCCGTCCTCGGACACCTTCCCCTCGGTGCTGATGGGCATTCCCGGATCCTCGGGCAGCCAGGCCACGGTGATGGACGGCTACCCGATGGCGAAGCGGGGCGAGGGCGCGCGGGCGCTCGGCGCGGCCTTCTTCGCCTCGCTGATCGGCGGGCTGATCGGGGCGGCGGCGCTGACCGCGCTGGTGCCTTTCGCGCGGCCGCTGGTCCTGATGTTCGGCGCGCCCGAGCTTCTGATGCTGACCATCCTCGGGCTCTGCATGGTCGGCGTCCTCAGCGGCAACCGGCCGCTCCTGGGCATCCTCGGCGCCTGCCTCGGGCTGATCCTCGGCATGGTCGGCGGCGCGCCGGCGGCACCCGAATACCGCTGGGCCTACGGCATCCTCTACCTGTTCGACGGCTTCAGCCTGGTCATCGTCGCGCTCGGCCTCTTCGCCATCCCCGAGATCATCGACCTGCTCGCCCGCGGCGGCGCCATCGCGCGCAAGGGCGCCGGGCTCGGCTCGGGCTGGATCGACGGGGTGCGCGACGTTTTGCGCAACAAATACCTCGTCGTGCGGCACTCGATCATCGGCGTGCTGATCGGCGCGATCCCCGGCATGGGCTCGTCGATCATCGACTGGCTCAACTACGGCTACGTGGTCAGCCGCGCCAGGGACAAGTCGCGCTTCGGCAAGGGCGACGTGCGCGGCGTCATCGCGCCCGAGGCGGCGAACAACGCCAAGGAAGGCGGCGTGCTGATGCCGACGCTGCTTTTCGGCGTGCCGGGGTCGTCGGCGATGGCGCTGCTCCTCGGCGCGCTCCTGATCTTCGGCGTGCAGCCCGGCCCGGCGCTCCTGCGCGACAACCTCGAGCTCGTCTTCGTCATCATCTGGTCGCTGGCGCTGGCCAATGTCTTCGGCACGATCATCTGCCTGATCCTGTCGAAACCCATCGCCCGGCTGACCTTCGTCCCCTTCCAGTTCGTGGCCCCCGTGG
>SLPP01000133.1 GCA_007131945.1 Paracoccaceae bacterium
AGGTCAAAGCGCAGGATATTGTGCCCGATCACATGCTCGGCATCGGCGCAGAATGCCTCGAGCCGGTCCAGCGCCGGGCCGAGATCACCCTTCCCGTGCACCAGCGCCTCGCCGGCCTTGCACCTCACGGCGGCGAAGACGAAGAGGCGCGCCGTTCTGGGATCGACCTCCAGATCGAGAGACACGCATCGGTCGAGAAGATTGTGCAAGGAAGACAACCGGTCGGGGCTCGCGTGGTTTTTCTTCAGGTTACCATAGCAGTAATGTCTGAAGAGGAAGTGAGAAACCCCAATCCGTCCCAGTCGATTTGCACGCGCCTTTGTTCCATGCCCGCCAGATTGCGCCGTGGCACACTGCAGCAGGGAGTGCACAGCAGAAGGAAATGGCGACGCGTGGCCATTTCCGCAAACCCGAACCATTGCGATGGCCGCGCACCTGCTGGCGCAGAGATCAATCATAAACTAACAAAGAACATGGACACCCGATCGAGAAAGATCACCCAATTCGTGAAGCCGGATGTTTTCCATTCGAAGGACTTGTCATGATTTCAGTTGAACGGTGTGCACTTCCCGGCGTCCTCGTCCTGACGCCACGGCGCTTCAGTGACGAGCGCGGCTTTTTCAGCGAGAGCTGGAACCGCCGGACGCTGGCGGCGGCGGGGGTGCATCTGCCGGACTTCGTGCAGGACAACCATTCGCTCTCGCACGCGGCGGGCACGCTGCGGGGCCTGCACTACCAGGCGCCGCCGCATGCGCAGGGCAAGCTCGTGCGCTGCGGGCGGGGGCGGTTATTCGACGTGGCGGTCGATGCGCGGCGCGGCTCGCCGAGCTACGGCGAGTGGTTCGGGATCGAGCTTTCCTTCGAGAACGGCCGCCAGCTCTGGGTGCCGGCGGGATTCCTGCACGGCTTCGTCACCCGCGAGCCCGACACCGAGGCCGTCTACAAGTGCACCGACCACTACGCGCCCGAGGCGGATGGCGCCGTGCGCTGGGATTCGGTCGGCATCGACTGGGGGCTGACCGGCGATCCGATCCTGTCGGCGAAGGACGCCGCCGCCGTGCCGCTCGATGCGTTCGAGACGCCCTTCGTCTACGCGGACGGGGCGTGACGCGCCTTGTCGCCGGCGCATCGGAAGCGGCCTATTCTTCCCGGCGCGCCCGCTTCGCGTCGTGCTCGGGATCGGCACCGGGGACCGGATCGTAGCCATGCCCGCCCCAGGGATGGCAGCGGGCGAGCCGACGCAGCGTCAGCCAGCCGCCCTTGATCCCGCCGTGCCGTTCCAGCGCCTCCAGCGCATAGGCCGAGCAGGTCGGCTGGAAGCGGCAGCCATGCCCGACCCAGGGGCTGAGGATCAGCCGGTAGGCGCGCACCGGCAGCGCCAGGAGATGGGCGAGCGGGCTCATCGCCGCGGCGCGCGCGGCGCGTGGATCGCCGCCAGCGCCCGCTCCAGATCCTCGCGCAGCGCGGCGAAGTCGCGCTCGACCGTGGCGCCGGGCCGGGCGACCAGCACGTAGTCCCAGCCCGCATGCCCCGACCCGGGCAGGATCTCGCGCGCCAGCGCCCGCAGCCGCCGCTTGGCGCGGTTGCGCGCCACCGCGTTGCCGATCTTCTTCGAGGCGGTGAACCCGACGCGGATGCCCTCGCCATCCTCCCCGGGCGCGCGGCGGCGGGCCTGCAGCAGAAAGCCCGCCATCGGCTGACGGCGGGCGCGGGCGGCGGCGAGGAAATCGGCGCGCCGCTTCAGCGTCTGCAGGCCCGTCGCCGGCGCGGCATCGCAGCCCGGCACCGGCATCACCGCCCGAGCGCCGATCGGATCAGGCCGACAGCTTCCCGCGGCCCTTGGCGCGGCGGGCATTGATGATCTTGCGCCCGGCCTTGGTCGACATGCGGGCGCGGAATCCGTGCCGCGACTTGCGGACCCTGTTGGAGGGCTGAAAGGTGCGTTTCATCGCCGTCGTCCTTGCTCTCGCCGGCGCCGCGCCCGCGCAACCGCGCGGCCCGCCTGCGCCGACCGTGAATCCCGAAGCCCGGCTGATAGCCAA
Source organism: Paracoccaceae bacterium (assembly GCA_007131945.1). GTDB lineage: Bacteria > Pseudomonadota > Alphaproteobacteria > Rhodobacterales > Rhodobacteraceae > Pararhodobacter. The sequence goes on from SLPP01000133.1 coordinate 2,043, forward strand.
GCCCGCGCGCCGAGTCAACGCATCCCCCGCCCGCGCGGCAATATTTCAGCACGGCCACATTGGCGTGAGAGCGCCGCTTTTCCCGTGACCCTTTGCCCCTGCACACCAATACAACCGCATGCTAGGCTCGAGCCGCGAGGAACCCATGCCGTTGCCCGTGAAATACGCGCTCTACCGCCGCCTGCCGCTCGTCCTTCTGGTCGTGGCGACGCTCTTCGCCGCGGTCTTCCTGCGCGACCAGATCAATTTCGAGACCCTGCGCGAACACCGCGAGGCGCTGCTCGCCTTCCGCGACCGGTACTATGTCTGGACGATGCTCGCCTTCGTGCTGGCCTATCTGTCGATCATCCTCCTGTCGCTGCCCGCGGCGGTGATGGCGACGATGACCGGCGGGTTCCTCTTCGGGCTCTTTCCCGGCATGTTCCTCAATCTCTTCACCGCCACGACCGGCGCGATCCTGATCTTCCTGGCGATCCGGCTGGGGCTGGGCGACGGGTTGCGCCGACGGATCGACGCCAGCGACGGGCGCGTGCGCGCGGTCGCCGACGCGCTGAGGGAAAACGAGGTCCCGGTGCTGATCGCCATGCGGCTGATGCCGATCCTGCCCTTCTTCATGGTCAACCTCCTGGCCGCGCTCTTCGGCGTCTCCCCCTTCCGCTTCGCCTGGACCACCTTCGTCGGCATCATCCCCGGCGGCTTCGTCTACACCTGGGTCGGCGTCGGGCTGGGCGAGGTCTTCGCCCGCGACCAGACGCCGGATGTCGGCATCATCTTCGAGCCGCATATCCTCGGCCCGCTCCTCGGGCTGACAATCCTCGCGCTGCTGCCCATCGTCCTGCGCCCCTATCTGCGAACCTGAGCGATGGAGCGGATCGAGACCGACATCTGCGTGATCGGCGCGGGCTCGGGCGGGCTGAGCGTGGCGGCCGGCGCGGTGCAGATGGGCGCGCGCGTCGTGCTGATCGAGGGCCACCGGATGGGCGGCGACTGCCTCAACTACGGCTGCGTGCCCTCGAAGGCGCTGCTCGCCGCCGGCAAGGCGGCGCAGGCGCACCGGCGGGGGGCGGGCTTCGGCGTCGCGCCGGGCCGCCCCGAGATCGACTTCGCCGCCGCCATGGACCATGTCCGCGCCACCATCGCCGCGATCGAGCCGCATGACAGCGAGGAACGCTTCACCGGCCTCGGCGTGCGCGTGATCCGCGACTGGGCGCATTTCACCGGCCCCGACACGGTCGAGACCGGCGCCCACCGCATCCGCGCCCGGCGCTTCGTCGTCGCCACCGGCTCCGCGCCGATGGTGCCGCCGATCCCCGGGCTCGACACGGTGCCCTACCTGACCAACGAGACGATCTTCGCGGCCCGCGACTGCCCGCGGCAGCTTCTGATCATCGGCGGCGGGCCGATCGGGCTCGAGATGGCGCAGGCGCATCGCCGGCTGGGCGCGCGGGTGACGGTGATCGAGGCGGCGACCGCGCTCAACCGCGAGGATCCCGAGGCCGCGGCGCTGGTCCTCGCCGCGCTGCGCGGCGAGGGGATCGAGATCATCGAGGGCACGACGGTCGAGCGCGTGCGCGGCCGCGCCGGCGCCATCGAGGTCGAGGTCAGGGGCGGCACCGTCTTTCCCGGCACGGATCTGCTGCTCGCCGTCGGCCGCGTGCCGAATCTCGACCGGCTGGACCTCGACGCCGCCGGCATCCGCCACACGCGCGCCGGGATCACGGTCGATGCGCGGCTGCGCACGTCGAACCGGCGCGTCCATGCGATCGGCGACGTCGCCGGGCAGGGGCAGTTCACCCATCTCGCCGGCTATCACGCGGGCGTGGTGATCCGCTCGATCCTCTTCGGTCTGCCGGCGAAGGCGCGCCACGACCATATCCCCCGCGTCACCTATACCGAGCCCGAACTCGCCCAGATCGGCCTGACCGAGGCCGAGGCGCGAAAGGCGCACGGGGCCGCGCTGCAACTGATCCGGCTCGGCTTCGACGCCAATGACCGCGCCCTGGCCGAGCTGCGGACCGACGGTCTGATCAAGCTCATGGTGCATCGCGGCCGCCCGGTCGGCGTCACCATCGCCGGCTCTGGCGCGGGCGAGATGATCGCGCCCTGGGCGCTGATGCTGGCCAACCGGATGAAGCTCGGCGCGCTTGCCGGCACGGTTCTGCCCTATCCGACGATGTCGGAGCTGTCGAAACGCGCCGCAGGAGCCTATTTTTCGCCCAAACTCTTTGATAATCCTTGGGTCAAACGGGTCGTGCGCGCGGTGCAGAAGGTGCTGCCCTGACGGCCCGGATCAGGATTGAGCATGTTCTTTCGCACGCTGTCAGGCCGGTTTCTCATGCTGACGATCATCTTCGTCATGCTGGCCGAGGTGTTCATCTTCCTGCCCTCGGTGGCGCGGTTCCGCGAGGATTTCCTGCTCTCGCGGCTGGAACGCGCGCAGATCGCCTCGCTGGCGCTGCTCGCCTCGGATGGTGCGATCAGCGACCAGCTGGAGGCGGAACTTCTGGAAAATGCGGGCGTCTTCAACGTCGTGCTGCGCCGCGACGAGCTGCGCGAGCTCGCGCTCTCCTCGCCGGTGCCGGGGCCGATCTGGGCCACCTACGACATGCGCGAGGCCTCGGCCTATGCGCTGATGCGCGATGCGCTCGACGTCATGATCCGGCCCGAGAACCGCGTGATCCGTGTCATCGGCCAGCCGGTGCAGGAGGCGGGGCTGCTGATCGAGGTGACGATGGAGACCGCACCCCTGCGCCGCGAACTCCTCGATTACGCGCTGCGCATCCTCTATCTCTCGCTGATCATCTCGCTTTCGGTCGCGACGCTGCTGTTTCTGTCCGTGCAGCGGCTGATCGTGGGGCCGATCCGGCGCGTGATCAAGTCGATGTCCGACTATGCCCAGGCGCCCGAGGATGCGCGTCGCATCATCGCCCCCTCGGCCAGCGTCACCGAACTGCGCGAGGCCGAGGAGACGCTGGCGAAACTGCAGACCGACCTGACCGGCGCGCTGCGGCAGAAGGAGCGGCTGGCGCAACTCGGCGGGGCGGTGGCCCGCATCAGCCACGACCTGCGCAACATCCTGTCCACGGCGACGCTGGTCGCCGACCGGATCGAGGCGTCCTCCGACCCGGCGGTGACGCGTGCGGCGCCGAAGCTCGTCGGCGCGCTGTCGCGCGCGGTCAACCTGTGCGAGAGCACGCTCGCCTTCGGCAAGGCCGAGGAGCCGCCGCCCAGGCTGACGCAATTCGCGCTGCGCCCGCTGGTGCAGGAGGTCGTCGATTCCGAGGCGCTGGCCGCCGGCGAAGACAGCAAGGCCGAGTTCGTGCTCGACATCCCGCCCTCGCTGACCCTGCGCGCCGATCCCGAGCAGCTCTTCCGCGTGCTCGCCAACCTGGTGCGCAACGCCCGGCAGGCGATCGAGGCGACGGGCGATTCCGGTATGGTCGAGATCGCGGCGAGCGCGCAGGACGACGCCGTGGTCATTCGCGTCATCGATACCGGCCCCGGCCTGCCGCCACGGGCGCGCGAGAACCTCTTCGCCGCCTTCCATGGCGGGGCGCGCAAGGGGGGCACCGGGCTCGGGCTGGTGATCGCGGCCGAACTCGTGCGCGGCCACGGCGGCCGGCTGGAACTGATGCGCAGCGATCTGAACGGCACCGAGTTCCGGATTGTCCTGCCGCAGCGCGTCTGAACCCCGCCCCGAACCTGCGCCGCGCCGCCCGCGCCGCCGGACCGTTCCGGTGCCCCGGCCGAAAGTTTCGTTGTGGTTAACGGCGGCGTTTAGTTGATTTTAATCAATGATTTGCGGAAAGGTCCACGCGTGGACCAGTCGCCGGATCGCTGCCTGCCCGCCCGCTCACCCGGACGCGGTCCGCGGCGCCTCCGCTTCGGGTCGGGCGGGGGCGGCGTCGGCCGCAACGGCGGCGTCGCGGACAACCTCGGCGACCTCGGTGAGCTGCCGCGCCAGCGGACTGGTGCGGCGCCAGATCATGCCGATCGTCCGGCTGGGCTTCGGCGCCCCGAACCGCGCGATCGCGACCGCGGCCGAGCGCGTCTCGACCGGCACCGCCATCTCGGGGATCAGCGTCACCCCCATCCCGGCCCCGACCATCTGCACCAGCGTCGCCAGCGAACTGCCGTCGAGAAGCTCCCGCGGCCGCGCCGTTCGCAGGTCGCAGAAGGACAGCGCCTGGTCGCGGAAACAGTGCCCCTCCTCCAGCAGCAGCAGCCGCATCTCGCGCAGTTGCGCGCGGTCGGGGACCGGCCTGCCGGCATCCGCCTCGGGCCGGACCAGCACGAATTCCTCGGAAAAGAGCGCGACCTCGCTCAGCGTCGGCTCCGAGACCGGCAGCGCCACCACCGCCGCGTCCAGCCGCCCCTCGGTCAGCTCGCGGATCAGCCGCGGCGTCACCGTCTCGCGCAGGTGCAGCTCCAGCCCCGGGAACTGCCGCGCCAGCCGGCCCGCGATCGCCGGCAGCAGGTAGGGCGCCACCGTCGGGATCACCCCCAGCCTGAGCCGCCCGGCGAGCCGCGCCCGCGCCGCCCGCGCCAGTTCCGCCAGTTCGTCCACCGCACGCAGGATCTCGCGCGCGCGCTCGGCAAATTCCGCCCCCAGCCCGGTCAGCCGCACCTCGCGCGCGCCCCGCTCGAACAGGGCGGCGCCCAGCGTCGCCTCCAGCTCGCGGATCTGCATCGACAGCGCCGGCTGGGTGATCGCGCAGATCTCCGCGGCGCGGCCGAAATGCCGCTGCCGCGCCACGGCCTCGAAATAGCGCAACTGCTTCAGCGTCAGGTTTGCCATAAGAA
>SLPP01000182.1 GCA_007131945.1 Paracoccaceae bacterium
AGGGGGAAGGGGCGCCGGGGGGACGGGTTCAGTCGCGACCGGGCCCGTAGCTTGCCAGGATCCGCTCGGCGACAAGCCGTTGCAGCCGCCAGAGCCCACGGTCGCGCAGCCCCAGCGCCTCGAGATGCTGGACGGTCTGCACCAGGTATTCGGCCATCGAGCCCAGCGGTCCCGCGGCCCGGGCAAGCACATCGGCCACGGCCTCCGGCGTGAGGCCCGGCAGATAGACGCCGGACTCCCGGTCGGCGACGAAGGTGAAGCCGCGCAGCCTGGCGCCATCGGTCCGCAAGGCGACGCGCCGCACGGGGAAGGGCGTCGGGACGATCGGCACCTCGCGCTGCAGCAGCCGCCGCAGCTCCGCCGCGGCCGTATCTTCCGGCAGGCGGAAGGCGACGCCCCGGCAACTGCCACCGCGATCGAGCGCCAGGAACAGTCCCGGTCGTGCCGGGCAGCCGCGGAGCCGCATGTCCCAGCCGAGGCAGAAGGCGCGGTGCCAGCCCGCCAGTCGCGCGACCCGCGTCTCCGCGGCCTCGAACTCCGGTTTCCAGATCAGCGAGCCATAGCCGAAGACCCAGACCGGCCCGCCCTCCGCCTGGCGCAGCACCGCCTCGATCATGGCGTCATGGTCGGCATCGGTCGCCGGACGCAACGGCGGCCACTCGGGCGCGGGCGGCACGCGCGCGGCGAGTTCGGGCGTCAGCACGGGATGTCGGGGCATCGGAGGCCGGGTCGCATGATGGCGTGCCGGCGAGGATAGCACAGGCTCGCCGAGCTGTCAGCGGATGAGCGGCTCCCGGACCCTGACGAGCGGCAGCCAGGAGGGGCGCGCGCGAGATCCCGGCCGGTGCAGGTGCTCTACGTTTGTCCTGCGCGAGTCCTACGTCTGTCCTACGCGAGTCCTACGCTTCTCATACGCCCTGTGACACGCCGCCCATGGCGGTTTGATCCAGTTCGCGCGCGCATTCAAAAGTCCGTCGGCGCGCCGCCCTCACGCTTGCGGCGGGCGACGAAATCGGCCAGTTCCTCGCGGATCGCGGGATCCATCGGCGGCGGCTCGAAGCTCTCGACGATCTGCCGGTAGATCCGGTGCGCGCGCGCCGGGGTCTCCACCGCGCCGTCGGCTTCCCAGGCCTCGTAGTTGCGCCAGTCGCTGCAGATCGGACTGTAAAACGCTGATGTATAACGTTCCTGCGTATGCGCGCAGCCGAAGTAGTGGCCGCCCGGCCCGACCTCGGCGATGGCGTCGAGGGCGATGTCCCCGGGCCGCGTGCCGGTGAGCGCGGGCTCGAAATAGCGCTGGATCATCTGCAGCATCTCGCAATCCATGACGAATTTCTCGGGACTGGCGATGAGCCCGCCCTCGAGCCAGCCGGCGGCGTGATAGACCATGTTCGTCCCCGACTGCACCGCCGCCCAGAGCGAGTTGCACGTCTCCCACATCGCCTGGGCATCGGGTGCATTCGCGGTGCAGGTGCCCGAGGAGCGCAACGGCAACCCGTAGAACCGCGCCATCTGCCCGGTCATCTGCGTCGCGCGCATGTATTCCGGCGTGCCGAAGGCCGGCGCGCCCGTGCGCATGTCGACATTCGAGGTGAAGGTTCCCAGCGCCACCGGCGCGCCGGGAGCGACGTACTGCAGAAGCGCGATCGCGGCCAGTCCCTCGGCCACCGACAGCGTCACCGCGCCGGCCATCGTCACCGGTGCCATCGCGCCGGCGAGCGTGAAAGGGGTCACGATCACCGGCTGACCCCGCCGCGCCAGCCTGAGCGCGCCATCGATCATCGGGTAGTCGTGCTTGAGCGGCGAGGTGGAGTTGATGTTGGTGTAGATCCGGGGGGTGGCGTCGAATTCTTCCTGCGTCAGCCCGCCGGCGATGCGTACCATCTCCATCGCGTCCTCGACCCGTTCGCGGCCGAGGCTGTAGGTATGGATGGCCTTGTCGGTCAGGATCAGCTTCTCGAAGACGCAATCGAGGTGGCGCACGGAGGGATGGATGTCGACGGGTTCGACCGGGTAGCCTCCGGCCAGATGGATGCAGTTGAAGCTCTGCGTCAGCATGAGGAATTCACGGTAGGTCGAAAAATCGCCCGGCCGCTTGCCGCGCACCATGTCCCAGGCATTCGGCGGCGAGGAGACATTGCCGAAGACCATGTAGCGCCCGCCGATGGTCAGTGCGCGGTCGGGGTTGCGCGGGGTCAGCGTGAAGCGGTCCGGCGCGCGGGCGACCATCTCGGTGACGAAATCGGCATCCATTCGGACGTTCTGGTCGGTGACCCTGCAGCCGGCCTGACGGAAGAGCGCAAGCGCCTCGTCATTGAGAAACTCGATCCCGATCTCCGAGAGCACATGCAGCGCGCCGCGATGGATCGCCTGCACCCCTTCGGCGTCGAGCGGCGCGACCGGCGGGTCGGGGTTTTCCGGCACCCGCCAGGGCATCTGGTCGGGCAGGGCGCCCCCACCGTTGCGCCGTGCATTGCCCGCACGTCCACCGGCGCGGCGGCGGGTCGGGGCGGTCTCGGTCTCGGCCATGCGCTCCTCGCGTGCATTCGGCTGCGCGCCAGCCTAAGCGGCACGGGACCGGCCGGGCAAGCGCAGTCTTGTCGTCAGACCTGTTGGCCTCACTGCGCAGCGTGGTCGGCCGTGTCGGCGTCGAGCTTGAGCGCGCGCACCCAGTCGGCGGCCTCGTGCGCATGCACGCTGGCGGCGCGGATATGTCCGTCGAAGCCGCGCGCGAGGTCGTGGACGAGCGCGCGCGAGCGGATGTGCAGATAGACCTCGCCGGCATAGACGGCGGCGCGGGAGTAGCCGAACAGCGTCATCGGCGGGGCGAAGCGCGAACGGCCGTCGAAGAGGTACATGCGGAAGGCCGGGTAAAGCTCGTCGAGCGTCGCCGCGATATGGTCGAGCTGTTCGGCCCGGTCGGTCGCGCCGAGCCCGCGCCAGACGCCGCGACCCTCGGCGAAGAGCTGCAGCGTCTGGTAGGGCATGCACATCTCGATGTCGGATTCGGGCATGCGCGAGAAATGCAGCCGGCGGGTCGTCTGCGCCTGCAGGCGCTGACGTTCCTGTTCCGAGCTCTGCGCCTGGAAGGCGATCACCGCTTGCGTGCGCATCAGGTCCGGCAGCTGCGCCGGGACATAGCGCACCTTCTGGCCCGCCGCCTCGTGGTGCCAGCGCTCCATCGCCGTGCGGCTCTCGGCGTCGAGCGCCGCCTCGGTCTCGACCGCGCTCACCGCCTGGGTGACCGAGGAGCGGTCCTCGGCCAGACCCAGCAGCCAGTCGGCCGAAACCTGGAAACGCTCGGCGATGGCGAGAACCGTTTCGGCCCGCGGCAGGCGGGTCGCGGCGCCGCTGGTCAGTTGCGAAAGCGCCGAGCGGTCGATGCCGATCGCCTGCGCCAGTGCGGTCTGCGTGAGCCCCGCACCCGCCTGCAGGGCCATGAGCCGTTCCCGAAAGCGCGCCGCCGCCTGCCGCTTGTCCATATCCTGCCTCCGATCCTGATGTTTTCAGTAACGAAATGTGAGCGAAGGCGTCAATCGCCTTTGAAACTGCCGATCATTCGCGCATTGTCGCCCGCGGCAAAATGCCGAGAATGCAGGCAATCGTGACAAAGGCGGAGGATGCATGCGGATCGAATGGCCGACCGTGGGGTTGATCGTTCTGGCCTATGGGGGCTGGGTCGCGGCCGGATTCTGGCTCTGGCCGGTGGTGCCGTGGATCGCGCTGGGGGTCATGGCCGTGCTGGCCGCGCTGCATTCCTCGCTCACGCATGAATGCCTGCACGGGCATCCGACCCGCAATCGCTGGCTCAACGAGGCACTGGTGACGCTGCCGCTGACGCTGATATATCCCTATCGCCGCTACAAGGCGACGCATCTTGCGCATCACCACGATGAACGCCTGACCGACCCGTTCGACGATCCCGAAAGCTACTACAAGGCGCGTTTCCGCCTGGCCGCGATGCCGCGCTGGTTCCGGGCCGTATTGCAGGTCAACAACACGCTCATCGGCCGGATGGTGCTGGGGCCCGTACTGGGGGCGGCCGGGTTCCTCGCCTCCGAGGCGCGGGGGCTCTGGACCGGCGCACGCGGCCTGCGGCTGGCCTGGGTGCTGCATCTCCCCGGTCTCGCGTTGGTACTGGCCGCCGTCTGGGCCTTCGGCATTCCGTTCTGGCTCTATCTCGTGGCCGTGGTCTGGCCGGCGCTCGCGCTGATCTCGATCCGCACCTTCGCCGAGCATCGCTGGCACGAGACGCCCGAGGGCCGCACGATCATCGTCGAGCGCTCGCCGCTCGCGTGGCTCTTTCTCAACAACAACCTGCACATCGTCCATCACCAGCATCCGCAGGCGCCGTGGTACACGTTGCCGGCTCTCTATGCCGAGCAGAAGGAACACTGGCAGTCGCTCAACGGCGGCTATGTCTACCGCAACTACTGGCAGCTTTTCAGGGCCCATGCCCTGCGCGCGAAGGAACCCGTCGCGCATCCCGCGCTGCGCCTCTGGCCGGAACCGCCCGAAGCGCCGCGCCCGCCGATCGAGCCGCGGCGGCAGCGCGCGGCGTGACCGGGCCCGCCTGCCTGCCGATGTACGACTGGCCCGAGGAACGGGGCGCGGTCGATGCGTTCTGGGCGGCGATCCGCAGGCGGTCGGGGCTCGAACTACCCGAGAACCTGACCCGGCCCGCGGACGAGGCGGCGCTCTTCGCGCTCTGGCGCGATCCGTCGCTGGTTTTCGTGCAATGCTGCTGGGGGCCGATCTCGCTCGGGCTGGTGCCGGGGCTCCGCGTTCTGGCCCAGCCCGACTATTCCGCCACGCCGGGCGGGCGGGGGCGGTTCTACCGCTCGGCCCTGGTCGCTCGGGAGGGGGATGCCGTGCCGGTGCCCGACGGGCCAGGGGCGGTGATCCCGAAGGCGGTTACCGGCGTCGGCATGCTGGCGGCGAATGCCAGGCACTCGATGTCGGGCTGGTTGGCCCTGTGTGAAGATGCCGACACGCTGCGGGAACGAACGCCGCCGACGCGGCGCACGGGCGGAGAAGTCGCCGAAACGGACAGGATCGAGATCATCGAGACCGGCGGCCACCGCGCCTCGATCCGCGCCGTGGCCGAAGGTCGCGCCGATCTAGCCGCCATCGATTGCCGGACCTGGGCACTGGCGCTGCGACACGAGCCTTGCGCCCGCGACCTTGTCGTGGTCGGCTGGACGGCGGAAAGGCCGGGCCTGCCCTATGTCTCCGGCGCGGCCACCGACGACAAGACGGCCGAAAGGTTGCGCGAGACACTGATCGGGATGGGCTGCCATCCCCCGCAGGAGAGGGACTGATGACACGACATTACCGGGCCGTGGTGATCGGCGGGGGCGTGGTGGGATGCTCGGTGCTCTACCACCTGGCGCGTGCCGGCTGGAGGGACGTGCTGCTGATCGAGCGGTCGGAACTGACCTCGGGCTCGACCTGGCACGCCGCCGGCGGGTTCCACACGCTCAACGGCGATCCGAACGTCGCCAGGCTTCAGGCCTACACGATCTCGCTCTATAGGGAACTGGAGGAGCTGACCGGCATGAACTGCGGCCTGCACCTTGTTGGCGGCGTGATGATGGCCGACAGCCCCGAGCGGATGGACTTCCTGCGCATGGCGCATGCCCGCGGCCGATGCCTGGGGATGGAGACGGAACTGATCACGCCCGCCGAGGCCAAGGCCATGTTCCCGCTGATGGACGAGAGCCATTTCGTCGGCGCGCTCTGGGACCCGGTCGAGGGGCATCTGGACCCCTCCGGCACGACCCATGCCTATGCAAAGGCCGCGCGGATGCTGGGCGCCGAGATCGAGCTGCGCAACCCGGTCACCGAACTGACGCAGGACGCCGACGGCACCTGGAACGTCATCACGAAGAACGGCACGATCCGCGCCGAGCATGTGGTCAATGCCGGCGGCCTCTGGGCGCGCGAGGTCGGGCGCATGGTCGGGATCGAACTGCCGGTTCTGGCCATGGAACACATGTACCTGCTGACCGAGGACATGCCCGAGGTCATCGAGTTCAACGAGAAGATGGGCCGCGAACTCATTCACGTCATCGATTTCAAGGGCGAGATCTACACGCGGCAGGAGGGGCGGGGGATCCTGCTCGGCACCTACGAGAAGGCCGCGAAACCCTGGTCGCCGGTGACCACGCCCTGGGATTTCGGCCACGAGCTTCTGCCCCCGGACCTGGATCGAATCGCGCCCTCGCTCGAGATCGGCTTCCGCCACTTCCCGCCCTATGAACGCGCCGGGATCAAGACGGTCATCAACGGCCCCTTCACCTTCGCCCCCGACGGCAACCCGCTGGTCGGTCCGGTGCAGGGGCTGACGAACTTCTGGTGCGCCTGCGCGGTGATGGCGGGGTTCAGCCAGGGCGGCGGTGTCGGTCTGGCGCTGGCGAACTGGATGGTGGACGGCGATCCGGGCCACGACATCTTCGCCATGGACGTCGCCCGCTATGGCGAATGGGCGACGCTCAGATACACCAACGCCAAGGTGCGCGAGAACTATTCCCGCCGCTTCTCGATCCGCTTCCCGAACGAGGAACTGCCCGCCGCGCGCCCGGCCGAGACGACGCCACTCTACGACATCATGCTGCGCGACAATTTCGCGGTGATGGGTGACAGCTGGGGGCTGGAAACACCCCTCTGGTTCGCGCCCTCGGCCGAGGCGGCGCATGACGTGCTCAGCTTCCACCGCTCGAACGATTTCGAGCATGTGGCGGCCGAGGTGAGGGGCGTGCGCGAGCGGGTGGGCGTCACCGAGATCGCCAACTTCGCAAAGTACGAGGTCAACGGGCAGGGGGCGGAGGC
>SLPP01000146.1 GCA_007131945.1 Paracoccaceae bacterium
CTCTACGAGGATCTCTCGCCGCCGCCGCCGGTGCCGGACCTCTCGCGCCCGCTGCCGGCGAAGGGCGGGCGCCCGCGAGGCCCGGGCCCGCGCGGCCGTGCTGCAACGACGCCCGGACGGGTTGATTGATCCCCCGCACCGGATTACTTCCGCCGCAGTGAACAAGGAAAGCCCTCGCGATGACCTATGTGGTGACCGACAACTGCATCGCCTGCAAGTACACCGACTGCGTCGAGGTCTGCCCCGTCGACTGCTTCTACGAGGGCGAGAACATGCTGGTGATCCATCCTGACGAATGCATCGATTGCGGGGTCTGCGAGCCCGAATGCCCGGCCGACGCGATCCGCCCCGATACCGAGCCCGACATGGAGAAATGGGTCGAGTTCAACCGCAAGTATTCCGAGCAGTGGCCCGTGATCACGGTGCGCAAGGAGCCGCTGCCCGGCGCCGAGGATCGCGACGGCGAAGCGGGAAAGCTGGAGAAATATTTCAGCGAGAACCCGGGCGAAGGGTCCTGAACCGCCTCTTCCGGACCGCCGGACTAACGCTGACGTAACGTTTCGTTCGGTAAAACTGGCACGAATCGGCTGAAACGGGACGAGTCAAGCACTTTCCGTGCTTTGATTCGCGCCCCGATTCTGTTATACAAACTTCACAAAACAACCGCCCGAGCCGCAGCGCGAGCAGCCTGTGGACGTCGTCTAGGTGACATGATCAACAGGGTCCGGGGAAGGAGCGTTTCCCGTGCCTGTTGCTGTCGCCAATCGGCAGGGCCCAGCCGAGGAACCGCCAGAATGAGCAAAACCCGCAAGGTCGAGTTTCGTCCGAACGACTTCGTCGTGTACCCCGCGCACGGCGTCGGGCGGATCGTTTCGATCGAGGAGCGCGAGATCGCCGGGATGCAACTCGAACTGTTCGTCATCTCGTTCGAGAAGGACAAGATGACCCTGCGCGTGCCGACAGACAAGGCGACGCAGGTCGGGATGCGCTCGCTGTCCTCGCCCGACATCGTCTCGAAGGCGCTCGCGACCTTGAAGGGCAAGGCCCGCGTCAAGCGCGCGATGTGGTCGCGCCGGGCGCAGGAATACGAGCAGAAGATCAATTCGGGCGATCTTCTCGCCATCGCCGAGGTGGTGCGCGACCTGCACCGCGCCGATGACCAGCGCGAGCAGTCCTATTCCGAGCGCCAGCTCTACGAGGCCGCGCTGGAGCGGCTGACGCGCGAGGTCGCGGCGGTCTCGGGCATCGACGAGGCCGGCGCTATGAAGCAGGTCGACGAGGTCCTGGTCGCCCGCGCCGCCTGAGCCCGGGCCGGAACCGATTGCGCCGCCCCGCTCCGCCGGGGCGGTTTTGCATTGCGCCGGCGCGATCGCGGCACCCGCGCCTGTCCTTCGGGGCCTTGCCTCGCCGCCCCGCGGCGGATTATAGCGCGGCCCGACAGGACCATCCGGCACGACCACGGAGCACGACATGGCAGGCCATTCCAAATGGGCCAACATCCAGCATCGCAAGGGCCGGCAAGACGCCGCGCGCTCGAAGCTCTTCTCGCGGCTGTCGAAGGAGATCACCGTCGCTGCCAAGATGGGCGATCCCGACCCCGACAAGAACCCGCGCCTGCGCCTGGCGGTGAAGGAGGCCAAGGCGAACTCGATGCCCAAGGACAACATCGAACGGGCGATCAGCAAGGCCACGGGCGGCGGGGCCGAGGATTACGAGGAGATCCGCTACGAGGGTTACGGCCCGGGGGGCGTCGCGATCATCGTCGAGGCGATGACGGACAACCGCAACCGCACGGCGTCGAACCTGCGCTCGACCTTCGCGAAATACGGCGGCAATCTCGGCGAGACGGGCTCGGTCGGCTTCATGTTCGACCGGATGGGGCAGATCCTCTACCCGGCGAGCGCGGGGGATGCCGACCGGGTGATCGAAGCCGCGATCGAGGCCGGCGCGACGGATGTCGAGAGCGGCGAGGACGGGCACGTGATCTGGTGCGAGTTCAGTGACCTGGCCGAGGTTTCCAATGTCCTCGAGGAAGCCCTCGGCGAAGCCGAATCGACGAGGCTCGTGTGGAAGCCGCAGACCGTGACCGAGCTCGACCTCGACGGCGCGCAGAAGCTCTTCAAGCTGATCGACGCGCTCGAGGACGACGACGACGTGCAGTCGGTGACGTCGAATTTCGAGATCTCGGACGCGGTGATGGCGCAGCTCTGACGCGTGCACCGCGCGTACACGCCGCGTGCATCCCGCGCAGATGCACCGTGCATGACGCGCGCCGGAAACGGAGGGCCGGGACCGATCCCGAGGCCCGGTCACGGCGGGCAGGCGTGACGGCACGGGCGGGTGACCGCGGAGGCGGCCCGCCGCGCCGCGCGCGGCGCCCGGCCCAACGCGAGGAAGGTTGCACCGGAGGTGCAGCCTGACGAGGGGCGGGAGCACCTCGGTCGTCCCCCGGCGTATCGGTCGGTCGGGGTTCAGTCGGGGCGGACCCGCTGCACCGGCGCGCCGCCTACCGCGCGGTCGTAGAGCAGGATCTCGCCCGCCGCGGTCACCACCACCACCCAGTCGCGGGCGAGCGTCACCGCCGCGATCTCGGCGCCCTCGGGCAGGTCGATGTTCGCCGGCAGCGCCGGCAGGCGCGCGGGCGGCGTGCCGAGCCGGATGACAAGGAGCGCGACGATGGTTACAAGGCCGGCGATCATCACCACCGTCAGCGTGGTCACCAGCCGCTTGAGGAACCGGACCTCGGGCGGCGTTCCGGGATCGGGTGCATCGGACATGACAAGCGACCTTTCCATCCTGCGCGTCGTCATCGGCGACGACCCGCCCGGGCGTCTGGATAAGGCGCTGGCGCGCGATGTGCCAGAGCAAGCCGCGCTCTCGCGCTCGCGCCTCGCGCGGCTGATCGCCGAGGGCGCGGTCAGCCGGGCGGGCGTCGTGCTGGACGACCCGCGCGCCAGGGTGGCGCCGGGCGACGCGATCGCGATTGCCCTCGCCCCCGCCGCCGCGGTCGCGACGCGGCCCGAGCCGATCGCGCTGACCGTGATCTACGAGGACGCCGACCTGATCGTGATCGACAAGCCCGCCGGCATGGTCACCCATCCCGCCCCCGGCGCGGAAAGCGGCACGCTGGTCAACGCGCTGCTGCACCATTGCGGCGAGGCGCTCTCGGGCATCGGCGGCGAGAAGCGGCCGGGGATCGTGCACCGGATCGACAAGGACACCTCGGGCCTTCTCGTCGTGGCGAAGTCGGACCGGGCGCATCACGGCCTCGCGGCGCAGTTCGAGGCGCATGCGGTGCATCGCCGCTACCGCGCGCTCGTCCACGGCGTGCCGGACCCGGCCGATCCGCGGCTCAACGGGCTGCGCGGCATGCGCTTCGAGGCGGGCGGCGTGCTCAGGATCGAGACGCGGCTCGACCGTCACCGCCACGACCGGCAGCGCCAGGCGGTGTATTTCGACCGCGGCCGCCACGCCGTCACCCGCGCCCGCGTGATCGAGACCTTCGGCACGCCGCCGCAGCTGGCGCTTCTCGATTGCTGGCTGGAGACCGGGCGCACGCACCAGATCCGCGTGCACCTGGCGCATGTCGGCCACGGGCTGGTCGGCGATCCGGTCTACGGGCGCGCGCGGAAGCTCGCCAAGGGATCCCTGCCCGAGCAGGCCGCCGGGGCGGTCGCCGCCTTTCCACGCCAGGCGCTGCACGCGGCCGAGCTGGGCTTCGACCATCCCGTCACCGGCATGGCGCTGCGCTTCGAGAGCCCGCTGCCGGCGGACATGGCCGCGCTGATCGCGGCGCTGCGCGCATGACGGCGGTGCAAGCCTGCGTGATTTGCCTGAAATCTGCCGCTCGTCGCGATGGAATCGGCCGTCTCGTGCGTTCATACTTCGAGCAAGGAACTTGCGTTGCGCCGCCCGGCGGGAAGGACCAGAAGACCGGGCGCCGCGCAGCGCCCGTCATGAGGGAGAGATGATGAGTGACTATGCCAATCTTCCGGCCCCTTCACCCGAGCAGGGGCTGAACCGTTATCTTCAGGAAATCCGGCGCTTTCCGATGCTGGAGCCCGAGGAGGAATACATGCTGGCCAAGCGCTGGGTGGACCACCAGGACACCGAGGCCGCGCACAAGCTGGTGACCTCGCATCTGCGCCTCGCCGCCAAGATCGCCATGGGCTATCGCGGCTACGGCCTGCCCCAGGCCGAGGTGATCAGCGAGGCCAATGTCGGCCTGATGCAGGCGGTCAAGCGTTTCGACCCCGAGAAGGGGTTTCGGCTCGCCACCTACGCGATGTGGTGGATCCGCGCCTCGATCCAGGAATACATCCTGCGGTCGTGGTCGATGGTAAAGCTGGGCACGACGAGCGCGCAGAAGAAGCTTTTCTTCAACCTGCGCAAGGCGAAGGCCCGGATCGGCGCCATCGAGGAGGGCGACCTGCGCCCCGAGAACGTCAAGCAGCTGGCTTCCGACCTCTCGGTGACCGAGGACGAGGTGATCGACATGAACCGCCGGCTCGCCGGCTCGGACGCCTCGCTCAACATCACGATCGGCGGCGAGGACGGCTCGGGAAGCTGGCAGGACTGGCTCGAGGACGAGGATGCCGACCAGGCCACCGCCTATGCCGAGCGCGACGAGTTCCAGACCCGCCACACGCTCCTGATGGAGGCGATGGACGTGCTCAACGACCGCGAGCGCGACATCCTGACCGAGCGGCGGCTGGCCGAGCCGCCGGTGACGCTGGAGGAGCTGAGCGAGAAATACGGTGTCAGCCGCGAGCGCATCCGCCAGATCGAGGTGCGCGCCTTCGAGAAGCTGCAGGAGCGCATGCGGGTCCTCGCCAGGGAGAAGGGGATGGCCGTCCCTGCCTGAGGCCAGCCTGTGAGCCCCGGCGCCGGTTGCCGGGGCCTCGGGCTTCGGCTATGCGTCGCCCGGGGCGGCAAGGAGGCCGGGCGATGGGCGAGCCAAGCGACGGGACCGATGACGGGATCAGCTATGCCGAGGCCGGGGTCGATATCGACGCCGGCAACGCGCTGGTCGAGCGGATCAAGCCCGCGGCGGCGCGCACGGCGCGGCCGGGCACGATGGCGGGCCTTGGCGGGTTCGGCGCGCTTTTCGACCTGAAGGCGGCGGGATTCGCCGACCCGGTTCTGGTCGCCGCGACCGACGGCGTCGGCACCAAGCTGCGCATCGCGATCGATACCGGGCATCTCGACACGATCGGGGTGGACCTGGTCGCCATGTGCGCCAACGACCTCGTCTGCCAGGGGGCCGAACCGCTCTTCTTCCTCGATTATTTCGCCACCGGCAAGCTGTCGGTCGAGGCCGCCGCGCGCGTGATCGAGGGGATCGCGGCGGGCTGCGCGGAGGCGGGCTGCGCGCTGATCGGCGGCGAGACGGCCGAGATGCCGGGGATGTACGCGGCGGGCGATTTCGACCTGGCCGGCTTCGCCGTCGGCGCGATGGAGCGCGGCGGCGAGTTGCCGCGCGGCGTGGCCGAGGGCGACGTGCTTCTCGGGCTCGCCTCGAACGGGGTGCATTCGAACGGCTATTCGCTGGTGCGCGCGGTGGTCGGTCGGGCGGCGCTCGACTGGGACGACCCCTGCCCCTTCGGTGACGGCACGCTGGGCGCGGCGCTTCTCGCCCCGACGCGGCTTTACGTGAAGCCGGCGCTGGCCGCGATCGGCGCCGGCGGGGTGCGGGGGCTGGCGCATGTCACCGGCGGCGGGCTGACCGAGAACGTCCCGCGCATCCTCCCCGCGGGGCTGGGGGCGGTGATCGACCTCGACGCCTGGGCGCTGCCGCCGGTCTTCGCCTGGCTGCGCGCGGCGGGCGGGATCGCGGATGCCGAGATGCTCAAGACCTTCAACTGCGGCATCGGCATGGTGTTGGTCGTGGCGCCGGAGCGCGCCGGGGCGCTGGCCGCGCTCTTGCGCGCGGCGGGCGAGACGGTGGTCGAGATCGGGCGCGTCGAGACCGGGGCCGGTGTGCGCTACACGGGCGGGCTGTGACGAAGCGGGTCGCGATCTTCATCTCGGGCGGCGGGTCGAACATGCTGGCGCTCGTGCGCTCGATGACGGGCGGGCATCCGGCGCGGCCCTGCCTCGTCTTCTCGAACGATCCGGGCGCGGCGGGGCTGGCGCGGGCGGCGGCGCTGGGGGTGCCGGTGGCGGCGGTCGATCACCGGCCCTTCGGGCGCGACCGGGCGGGGTTCGAGGCGGCTCTGCTGCCGCATCTGGAGGCGGCGCGGCCGGACATCATCGCGCTGGCGGGGTTCATGCGGGTGCTGACGGCGGGGTTCGTGGCGCGCTACGAGGGCCGGATCCTGAACATCCACCCCTCGCTCCTGCCGAAATATCCCGGCCTCGACACCCATGCGCGGGCCCTGGCGGCGGGGGATGCGGAGGCCGGCTGCACGGTGCATGTGGTCACCGAAAAGCTCGACGACGGGCCGGTCCTGGGCCAGGCGCGGGTGCCGGTCCTGCCCGGCGACACGCCCGACAGGCTGGCGGCGCGGGTGCTGGAGGCCGAGCACCGGCTCTACCCGGCGGTGCTGCGCCGCTTCGCCGCGGGCGACCGGCGGCCGGTCCTGCTGCCCGGCTGACGCGGCACGGCCGGCCGCGCGATCCGGGCCGGGTGCGCAAATTTGAGCAACTCGCCAAGCCATTGTTTCTTCAGACCTGAATCGCCGCCGTTAACCACAATGCAACCTACACGACAATGGTTGGCGAGGGCGGTGATTTGAATTCTTCTGTGGGGACTTTCCTCACCCAAGGAGCGTTCCCATGGACCAGAAGACCGTCGCCGCCCTC
>SLPP01000034.1 GCA_007131945.1 Paracoccaceae bacterium
CTGCGTTCTCTCGGTCAAGGTACCCGACCCGAAATTCTCCAGCCAGACCAAGGACAAGCTCGTCTCGTCCGAGGTCCGCCCGGCAGTCGAATCGCTCCTCTCCGAGAAACTTTCCGAGTGGTTCGAGGAAAACCCCGGCCCGGCGAAGATCATCGTCGGCAAGATCATCGAGGCGGCGCTGGCGCGCGAGGCGGCGCGCAAGGCCCGCGACCTCACCCGCCGGAAGACCGCGCTCGACGTCGCCTCGCTACCGGGCAAGCTCGCCGATTGCCAGGAACGCGACCCAGCGAAGTCCGAGCTTTTCCTCGTCGAGGGCGACTCGGCCGGCGGCTCGGCCAAGCAGGGCCGCTCGCGGCAGAACCAAGCCGTGCTGCCGCTCCGCGGCAAGATCCTCAACGTCGAGCGCGCCCGCTTCGACCGGATGCTCTCGAGCCAGGAGATCGGCACGCTGATCACCGCGCTCGGCACCGGCATCGGGCGCGACGAGTTCGACCTTTCCAAGCTGCGCTACCACAAGGTCATCATCATGACCGATGCCGACGTGGACGGCGCGCATATCCGCACGCTGCTTCTGACCTTCTTCTTCCGGCAGATGCCCGAACTGATCGAGCACGGTCATCTCTACATCGCCGAGCCGCCGCTCTTCAAGGTCGCCCGCGGCAAGTCCGAGGTCTATCTCAAGGACAAGCCCGCGCTCGAGGATTACCTGATCGCGCAGGGAATCGAGGGGGCGATCCTTCGCCTCGGCTCGGGCGAGGAGATCACCGGCGCCGACCTTCTGCGCGTCGTCGCCGAGGCCCGCCAGGTCCGCCGCGCACTCGACTCCTTCCCAACACATTACTCCCGGGCGATCCTCGAACAGGCCGCCATAGCCGGCGCGCTGGAGCCCGGCCAGCTTGACGCCGACCCGCAGGGCGTCGCCGACCGGCTGGCCGAAAGGTTGGACCTGATCGCCCCGGAATACGAGAAGGGCTGGCAGGGCCGTCCGACGCAGGACCACGGCCTGCGCATGACCCGCATCCTGCGCGGGGTCGAGGAAGTACGCGTGCTGGACGGCCCGATCCTGCGTTCGGGCGAGGCACGGCGGCTTTCGGGCTTTACCAGATCGCTGCAGGAGACCTATGGCCAGCCGGCGAAACTCGTGCGCAAGGAGCGCGGCCTCGGCATCCATGGCCCGCTCGATCTCCTGCGCGCGATCCTCGCCGAGGGCGAGAAGGGCCTGACGCTGCAGCGCTACAAGGGACTCGGGGAGATGAACCCGGACCAGCTCTGGGAAACGACACTGGACCCCGAGGCGCGCACCCTCCTGCAGGTCAAGATCGACGACCTGGCCGAGGCCGAGGACCTGTTCTCCAAGCTGATGGGCGATGTGGTCGAGCCGCGCCGCGAATTCATCCAGCGCAATGCGCTAAACGTCGAGAACCTGGACGCGTGATCTGGTCGGGAAGCACATTACTTTTCGCGCAGCGCAGACGGAATCGCATGCAGCAGGAGAGCGCTGCGGTATTCCTCTCCGTTTCTCAGTGAGTCAAGCGCGTCGCCAAGCTACTCCTTAGAGACAATCCTGCGATCCCATTCGACCGGCGAGAGGGCTCGTCATCGAACCCTTTAGGATTGAACGGCTCTGGCTCTTCAATTGCCCATGACGGTTCTCCGCTTTCGAACAAGTCCGATTATCCGCTGGGTCCGGGCACGTTGCGGCAACCGTACGGTCGGCGCGCCTGGCAGGGCGAGGAGCTTCGCGCCGTTGCGGTGACGGCGAAAACGGCCAGGGCGATCCATCGCATCTGCGCATGCATCGGAAAGACCTTGGGACGGGGAAACGCGGCTAGGGCCTGCGCCGGATGCGATGACGCGGCCTCGCCGAGGCCGACGCCAAGCCATCGGCCCGGGATCGTGCGCATCCCCCCGCCCGTGTGCAGATCAGACCTCGAACGCGCGCATCAACACGTCCATGCCATGAGAAAACGCTCAGACCGCCTCGAAAAGACAGAAAGGCGCCATCCGCATACAGGCTGCATCAGAGCAGGGCTTGCGCCCGCTCGGCCACGGCCTCGGGCGTGATGCCGAATTCCCTGAACAGGATCTCGGCCGGGGCCGAGGCGCCGAAGCCCGTCATGCCGACGAAGTCCGACTTCCGCGCGCGCTCGCCCAGGAGCCAGCGATCCCAACCCGCGAGTCGGACTCCGGCCTCGACCCCCACGCGCACCGGGCCCGCCGGCAGAACGCGGCGGCGATAGGCATCGGGCTGGGCGGCGAAAAGCTCCATGCAGGGCATCGAGACGACGCGCGCGCCGATACCCTGTCCCTGCAGGAGATCGCGCGCCTTCAGCGCCACGCTGACCTCGGAGCCGGTGGCGATCAGGATGACCTGGCGCTTGCCCTCGGCCTCGGCGAGGACGTAGGCGCCCTGCGCGGTCAGGTTCTTCGCGCTGTGGGCGATCCGCACCGCCGGCACGCCCTGGCGGGTGAGCGACAGCACCGTCGGCGTCGTCTTCTGCGCCAGCGCGATCTCCCAGGCCTCGGCCGTCTCGACGAGGTCGGCGGGGCGGATCACCAGCGTGTTCGGCGTCGCCCGGCTGATCGCCAGATGCTCCACCGGCTGATGCGTCGGCCCGTCCTCGCCCAGCCCGATCGAGTCGTGGGTCATCACGTAGACGACCGGCACGCCCATCAAGGCCGAGAGCCGCATTGACGGGCGCGCGTAATCGGTAAACGCCATGAAGGTGCCGCCATAGGGCCTGATGCCGCCATGCAGCGCCATGCCGTTCATCGCCGCCGCCATGCCATGCTCGCGCACGCCGTAATGCAGGTAGCGGCCCTTGCGATTGTCGGCGTCGAAGATGCCCAGATCGGGGGTCTTGGTGTTGTTCGAGCCCGTCAGGTCGGCCGAGCCGGCGAAGGTCTCCGTCACGATCGGGTTGATCGTCTTGAGCACGGTCTCCGAGGCGGCGCGGGTGGCGAGCTTCGGCCGGCTCTCGGTCGCTTCCTTCTTGAGTTTGCGTATCGCCGCCGGGAATTTCTTCGGCAGCTCTTGCGCGAAGATGCGGTTGAACTCGGCCTGTTTCGGCGCCGAAAGCGCTGCGAGCTGCGCCTCCCAGTTCGCGCGCGCCGCGCGGCCGCGTGCGCCGATGGCCTCCCACTCCGCCTTGATCTTCGCCGGGATTTCGAAGGGCGGATGCGCCCAGCCATAGGCCTTGCGGGTGTCGGCGATCAGTTGCGCGTCGGTCAGCGCGCCGTGGCCCTTGGCGGTGTCCTGCGCGCTCGATCCCAGCGCGATATGCGTCCGGCAGGCGACCATCGCCGGACCGGGGCTGACCCTGGCCGCCGTCAGCGCGCGGTCGATGTCCTCGGGATCGTGGCCGTCGCAGTCGAAGACGTCCCAGCCGGCGGCGGCGAAGCGTGTCTTCTGGTCGGTGGCGCAGGCGATCGAGACCTTGCCGTCGATGGTGATGCCGTTGTCGTCCCAGAGCACGATCAGCTTCGAGAGCTTCTGCCGCCCGGCAAGCCCGATGGCCTCGTGGCTCACCCCCTCCATCAGGCAGCCGTCGCCGGCGATGACCCAGGTGCGGTGGTCCTGAATTCTCGTCCCCCAGCGGGCGCGCAGGTTCTCCTCGGCGATGGCGAAGCCCACGGCATTGGCCAGCCCCTGGCCTAGCGGCCCGGTCGTCGTCTCGATCCCCTTGGCGTGGCCGTATTCGGGATGGCCTGCGGTTACCGCGCCCCACTGGCGGAAATTCTTCAGCTGATCGAGCGTCATGTCCGCGTAGCCGGTCAGGTGCAGCAGCGCATAGAGCAGCATCGAGCCATGGCCGGCCGACAGGATGAAGCGGTCGCGATCCGGCCAGTCCGGCGCCGCGGCGTCGAATTTCAGATGCTTCTCGAATAGCACCGTCGCCACGTCTGCCATGCCCATCGGCATGCCGGAATGGCCGGAATTGGCCGCGGCGACCGCATCGAGGGCGAGGACGCGGATCGCGCAGGCCCTTTGCCAGTGGTCGGGGTGGCGGGCGCGCAGGGTGGCGATGTCCAAGGCAGGCGTCCTTTCATCTGGCCGGGTTGCGGGCGTCTTAACAGGCTCGAAGGCAAGTTCAAGCGCGCGCTGCAAGCCCTTGGTTGGAATGGCCGCGCATTCATCCTAAGCTGGCGCCCGGAACGACCGGGCCGGCAACCTTGCGTTGATTCGGAACCGCCACCGGACGGGATGCAAACGGAGGGATCGAGATGAGCGACCTTGCCGCCTACGAGCACCGCATCACCGCGGCGCTGGACCGGATCGCCCGGCGGATCGAGGCGGGCGGCGTGCCTGCCGCGAAGCCGGCCGCGTCGCCGCCGAAACCCTCCGAGGATGCGGCGACGATCGCCCAGTTGCGCGCCGCTTTGGAGAAGGAGCGCGCCACGAATGCCCAGCTCTCGGAACGGCTGGCGAGTGCGCGCCAGCGACAGGACGGTCAGCTCGGCCAGCTGGAGCGGCGCGTCGCGCGGCTGACCGAGCAGCTCGATCTGCAAAGCCTCGAGATGCTGCGGCTGAAGAAGGCCAATACCCGGCTGATGGAGGCCAACGAGGAGCTGCGCCAGGCCTATGTCGAGAACTACCCCGATCACCAGTTGATCAACCGCTCGATCTCGGCCGATCTCGAGGCGCTGCAGGCCGAGCGTCGCGCAGAGATGGCCGAGATGGAGGAGATCCTCGGCGAGTTGAAACCGCTGGTCGCGGCCGAAGACCGCGCCGTCGGCTGAGCAGGAGGTCACGATGTCCGAAGTAACGATCATCATCGGCGGCAAGAACTTCGAGGTCGCGTGTCAGGACGGCGAGGAACAGTTCCTGCAGGCGGCCGCGGCGATGCTCGATGCCGAGGCGCAGGCGCTTATCGCGCAGATCGGCCGGCTGCCCGAGGCGCGAATGCTGCTCATGGCCGGGCTGATGCTGGCCGACAAGACCGCCAGCGTCGAGGACCGGCTGCGTGCCGCCGAGGAAGAGGTCGAGCGGCTGCGCGCCGAATTGGGGCAGCTTCTGAATGCCCCGCGGCCGGCGCCCAACCGGGTCGAGGTGCCGGTCGTGCCCGAGGAGGTCGCCGAAACGCTGGCCGAACTCGCCGCGCGCGCCGAGGCGCTGGCCGACCAGATCGAGGAACGCGCCTGACGGGCTGGCGGGTGTGTGCCGGATCGGCCGCCCGGATGGCGGTCACCTCATGCGGAAGTGCTTCGACAGCTTGAGGCCCTGGCCTTGGTAGTTCGAGGCGATCCCGGCGCCATAAAGCGTGTCGGGTATCTCGAGCATCCGCTCATAGACCAGCCGGCCGACGATCTGGCCGTGCTCCAGCGCGAAGGGCGCCTCGTGGCAGCGGACCTCCAGGACGCCGCGCGCCCCGGCCCCGCCCGCCGCCGCATGGCCAAAGCCGGGATCGAAGAATCCCGCGTAGTGCACCCGGAACTCGCCCACCATCGCGAGATAGGGCGCCATCTCAGCCGCATGGTCGGGCGGGATATGCACCGCTTCGCGGCTTACGAGGATGTAGAAGGCGCCGGGATCGAGAATCAGCGGCCCGCCATTCGCCTGAAGCGGTTCCCAGAAATCGGCCGGGTCGTAATGCCCGATCCGGTCGAGGTCGACGACGCCCGAATGCGGCTTGGCGCGGTAGCCCAGAAGGTCGCCCGAGGCGGGGCGCAGGTCGACCGAGAAGGCGAGCCCTTCCGAGATCACCGCCTCGCCGGAAACCAGCCCCCCGCGCGCGTGCAGGTCGAGAAGTTCGGCATCCGTGAGCACCGCTTGGCCGCAGCGGAACCGGATCTGGTTGAGCCGCATTCCAGGCCGGACCAGCACCGAGAAGGAGCGCGGGCAGATCTCGGCATAGAGCGGGCCGGAATATCCCGGCGCGACGCGGTCGAATTCGACGCCCTCGTCGGTGATGACGCGGGTCAGCAGGTCCAGCCGCCCGGTCGAACTTTTTGCGTTCGCCACCGCCTGCACGTCCGCCGGCAGCGCCAGCCGTTCCATCAGCGGCACCAGATAGACGCAGCCCTTTTCGAGGACGACGCCGGCGCCGATATCCATGCGGTGCATCTCGAACTCGGCCAGGCGGTCGGCGACGCGCCGGCCGCGCCCGGCGAGGAACGAGGCGCGCATCCGCCAGGCGACGGCGCCGAGCCGCAGATCGAGGCTCGCCGGCTGGACCTGGCCCGGATCGACCGGGTGTTCGGCCGAGACCTGCCCGTCATCGATCATCCGGCGGATCATCTGTGCCGGCAGGACGCCGGCCCTTGCTGCGGCCACGGTCATGTCATGCTCCGGCAGGAAAGCCGACGGCCCGCGGCAGTCTCACTGCCGCGGGCCGCGGATGATGGTCGGGCTGGCGAGATTTGAACTCACGACCTTCCGCCCCCCAGACGGACGCGCTAACCAGACTGCGCCACAGCCCGACGATGCGGTTTCTACCGGTTTTGGCGCCGGGGGCAAGGGCGAATCGGCGCCGTCCCGCGCCGCGGTCCGGCCGCACCGTCGCCGAAGCCGTCACCAGCGCCGGGTCCCCGAGGCATCCGCCATCCGGTCGAGCAGGCGGTCGAGCCGTTGCGCCAGCTTCGCGAGCGGCAGGCGCGCGGCGGCATCCTCGGGCAACTGGCGCAGCAGTTGCGCGAGCCGGGGCCTTCCGGGCTCGGCCTCGGGTGAAAGCTCCGCGGGCGCCGGCAGCGGTCGGCGGGCGGGACTGGCGGCGGCGGTCGTCGCCGGCTCGGCGGGTTCAGGGGCAGCGGGCGGGGGCACGGCTTCGCTGGCGGCGACGGGCGGCGCTGCGGGCAAC
>SLPP01000336.1 GCA_007131945.1 Paracoccaceae bacterium
AGGGGCGCACTGGCGCGACCCTCGCGCTCAGGACGCCAGCGCGCGGGCGATGATCAGCTTCTGGATGTCCGAGGTGCCCTCGTAGATCTGGCAGACGCGCACGTCGCGATAGATCCGCTCGATGCCGGTATCGGCGACATAGCCGTAGCCTCCGAAGCACTGCAGCGCGCCCGAGACGATCCGCTCGGCGGCCTCCGAGGCGAAGAGCTTGGCCATCGCCGCCTCCTTCAGGCAGGGGACCCCGGCATCCTTCAGCCGCGCCGCGTGCAGCACCATCTGCCGCGCCGCCTCGAGTTCCGTCGCCATTTCCGCCAGCCGGAAGGCCACCGCCTGGTGGCCGATCAGCGGCTTGCCGAAGGTCGAGCGCTCGTTGGCGTATTCCACCGCCATCTCCAGCGCCGCCTGCGCCATGCCGACCGACTGCGCGGCGATCCCGATCCGGCCTGTCTCGAGGCTGGACAGCGCGATCCGGTAGCCCTCGCCCTCCTCGCCGATGCGCGCCGCGTCGGGCACTTCCATCGCGTTGAAGCGCAGCGAGCAGGTATCCGAGGCGCGCTGGCCGAGCTTCTCCTCGACGCGAGCGACCTCGTAGCCCCGGGTCTCGGTCGGCACCAGGAAGGCGGTGATTCCCGCCTTGCCCTGCGTGCCCTCCATCCGGGCGAAGACCACGACCTGCTTGCCGATCCTGCCCGAGGTGATGAATTCCTTGGACCCGTCGATGACGTAGCCCGCGTTCGTCCGTCGCGCCACGGTCCGGAGCGCGCTCGCATCCGATCCCGCCTGCGCCTCGGTCAGCGCGAAGCCGCCGATGAACTCGCCGCGCGCCGCCGGGCGCAGGACCTCCTCCTTCTGCGCCGGGCTGCCGAAGCGCGCGAGGATGGCGTTGAACGGGGCGTTGTGCACGCTCATCACCGTCGAGATCGCGCCGTCGCCCGCCGCCACCTCCATCAGCGCCAGCGCGTAGGAGACGTAATCCGCCCCCGCCCCGTCGTATTCCGGATCGACATTCATGCCGAGAAAGCCGAGGCTGCCAAGCTCGGCTAGGAGGTCGGGCTCGATCGTGCCGGCGCGGTCGCGCGCCGCCGCGCCGGGCGCCAGCCGGTCGCGGGCGAAGGCCCGCGCGGTGTCGCGGATGAGTTGCTGGTCCTCGGTCAACATGGCGCCCCCCCGGAAGATCTGCCGCGCGACTATTCAGCGCCCGCCGGCCGCGGTCAACAGCCACGCCGCCGGTATCGCCGCGCCGCGGGCAGTGCGGGGGCAGCGCCAGCAGGGCGACTTGGGCAGCGCCCCCAGGCTCGGGCGCGGCAGCGCCCGAGAAACCCGAAGTCAGGCTCGGGCGCGGCAGCGCCCGAGCCCGGCCCAACGCGAGGAAGGTTGCATCGCAGATGCAGCCTGACGAGGGGCGGGAGCCCCCGCTTGCACCCGCTCAACCCACGCGCGATAAGCACCTCATGGCACGCGCGCAGCCCCAGTTCTCCTGCACCGCCTGCGGCGCGGTCCACCGCAAGTGGTCCGGGCGCTGCGACGCCTGCGGCGCCTGGAACAGCATCGTCGAGGAAGCCCCGCTCGCCGCCGGCCCGCGCGCCGTCGGCAAGGGCCGCAGCCTCACGCTCACCACGCTGCAGGCCGAGGAGGCGCCGCCACCGCGCGCGACATCGGGGATCGACGAGTTCGACCGCGTCCTCGGCGGCGGGCTGGTCGCGGCCTCGGCGATCCTCGTCGGCGGCGATCCCGGCATAGGCAAGTCGACGCTGCTCCTGCAGGCCGTCGCCGCCTTCGCCGGGCGCGGGCTCGACTGCCTCTACATCTCGGGCGAGGAAGCCGCGGCCCAGGTTCGCCTGCGCGCCCAGCGGCTCGGGCTCGCCGGGGCGCCGGTGCGCCTCGCGGCCGAGACCAACCTGCGCGACATCCTGGCCACGCTCGATGCAGAACGCCCCGGCCTCGTCATCATCGATTCGATCCAGACCATGTGGCTCGACTCGGTCGAAAGCGCGCCGGGCTCGGTCGCCCAGGTCCGCGCCTCGGCGCACGAACTCGTCAGCTTCGCCAAGCGGCGCGGCGTCTCGGTGATCCTCGTCGGCCATGTCACCAAGGAAGGCCAGATCGCCGGGCCGCGCGTCGTCGAGCACATGGTCGATTGCGTGCTCTATTTCGAGGGCGAGCGCGGGCATCAGTTCCGCATCCTGCGCGCGGTCAAGAACCGCTTCGGCCCGGCGGACGAGATCGGCGTGTTCGAGATGACCGGCCGCGGCCTCGCCGAGGTGCCCAACCCCTCGGCGCTCTTTCTCTCCGAGCGCGGCGAGGCGGCGGCGGGCTCGGTCGTCTTCGCCGGGATCGAGGGCACGCGGCCGATGCTGACCGAGATCCAGGCCCTCGTCGCGCCCTCGACCCTGACCATGCCGCGGCGCACGGTCGTCGGGCTCGATTCGGGCCGGCTCTCGACCATCCTCGCCGTGCTCGAGGCGCGCTGCGGCATCCCGTTTGCCGGGCTCGACGTCTTTCTCAACGTCGCCGGCGGCATGCGCGTGGCCGAACCCGCGGCCGATCTCGCCGTCGCCGCCGCACTGCTCAGCGCGCGCGAGGACGTCGCCGTGCCGCCCGAGACCGTGGTTTTCGGAGAGATTTCGCTCTCCGGCGCGCTGCGGCCCGTGGCGCAGGCGGAAAACAGGTTGAAAGAAGCGCAAAAACTTGGTTTTACGGCCGCCATGCTGCCGCGTGGCGCCAAGCTCGAGGGCGAGACCGGCGTCGCGCTGCGCGCATTCGCGGACCTGACCGGGTTCGTGGGCGAGGTGTTCGGCGCGGGCTGACGCAACCGGAGGTTACCAGTGGACAGCTTCACCCTGGTCGATGGCGCCGTGGCGCTGGTGATCATCGTCTCGGCGATCCTCGCCTATGCGCGCGGTTTCGTGCGCGAGATCCTGGCCATCGCCGGCTGGGTCGCGGCGGCGGTCGCGGCCTTCGTCTTCGCCCCGATGGCCGAGCCGCTGGTGCGCGAGATCCCCTATCTCGGCGACATCCTCGGCGATTCCTGCGAGCTTTCGATCATCGCCTCCTTCGCCGCCGTCTTCGCCGTGGTGCTGGTCGTGGCGGCGCTCTTCACGCCGCTCTTTTCCAGCTTCGTGCGCAACTCCGCGCTCGGCGGCATCGACCAGGGGCTCGGCTTCTTCTTCGGCGTCCTGCGCGGGCTCGTCCTCGTCGCGGTGGCGCTTCTGGTCTACGAATTCGTCGCCCCCGGCGGCGCCGTGGCGATGGTCGACAACTCGCAGTCGGTCGCCATCTTCGACCGCTTCAAGGATGCGCTCGCCGCCGCCGTGCCGCAGGACGTGCCCGACTGGTTCGTGCGCCAGTACGAGGCGCTGGTGGCCGGTTGCGAGGCACCGGCGGCGAATTGATCGCGGCGACCGGCGCCGGCGCCCGCATGCCGCGTGACTCCGCCGTCCCGATCCACTAAACGGAGCGCATTCGGGCTGCGAGGAACCGATCGATGCGACCCTGGATGAGCACCCCCTTCGACGACGACAAGCTGCGCGAGGAATGCGGCGTCTTCGGCGTCATCGGGATGCAGGACGCGGCGAATTTCGTCGCCCTCGGCCTGCACGCGCTGCAGCATCGCGGCCAGGAGGCGGGCGGCATCATCACCTACGCGCCCGACCACGGCTTCCAGTCCGCCCACCGTTTCGGGCTGGTGCGCGACAACTTCACCTCGGCCAAGCTGATGGAGACGCTGCCCGGCGCGATCGGCATCGGCCATGTGCGCTACTCGACCGCCGGCTCCAAGGGCGCCACCGCGATCCGCGACGTGCAGCCCTTCTTCGGCGAGTTTGCCATGGGCGGCGCGGCGCTGGCGCATAACGGCAACATCACCAATGCCGAGGCGATCCGCCGCGAACTGATCGAGCGCGGCTCGATCTTCCAGTCCTCCTCGGACAGCGAATGCATCATCCACCTGATGGCGCGGTCCTTCCAGACCACCATCGCCGAGCGGCTGAAGGACGCGCTGCGCCGGGTCGAGGGGGCCTTCTCGATCGTCGCCATGACGCGGACCAAGCTGATCGGCGTGCGCGACGCGCTCGGCGTCCGCCCGCTGGTGCTCGGCCGGATCGGCCCGGGAAAGGACGGCGGCTGGGCGCTTTCCTCCGAGACCTGCGCGCTCGACATCATCGGCGCCGAGTTCGTGCGCGAGGTCGAGCCGGGCGAGATGGTGGTGATCGACGCCCGCGGCGTCACCTCCTCGCGCCTCTTCGACCGCACCGCCTCGCGCTTCTGCATCTTCGAGCAGGTCTATTTCTCGCGCCCCGATTCGATCCTCGGCGGCCGCTCGGTCTACGAGACGCGGCGCCAGATCGGCGTCGAACTGGCGCGCGAGGCGCCGGTCGAGGCCGATCTCGTCTGCCCCGTGCCCGATTCCGGCACGCCCGCGGCGATCGGCTACAGCCAGGAATCGGGCATTCCCTACGCCATGGGGATCGTCCGCAACCAGTACATGGGCCGCACCTTCATCGAACCGACCGAGCAGATCCGCAACATGGGCGTGCGGCTCAAGCTCAACGTCAACCGCGCGCTGGTCGCGGGCAAGCGCATCGTGCTCGTCGACGACTCGGTCGTGCGCGGCACGACCAGCCGCAAGATCAAGCAGATGATCCTCGAGGCCGGCGCAAGCGAGGTGCATTTCCGCATCGCCTCCCCGCCCACCGCCTGGCCCTGCTTCTACGGCGTCGACACGCCGGAGCGCTCGAAACTCCTCGCCGCCGGCATGAGCGAGGAGGAGATGCGCGACTATATCGGCGTCGAGAGCCTGAAATTCATCTCGCTCGACGGGCTCTACCGCGCCGCGGGCGAGGCCGGCGGGCGCAACGCCGCCTGCCCGCAATTCTGCGATGCCTGCTTCTCGGGCGACTACCCGGTCGCGCCCGCCGACATGATCGCCCGCGGCTTCCGGCTGGACGCGGCCGAATAGCGCCGCGCGCGGCAAGGCCCACCCGTGCGGCGGCGCCGGAAGCGCCCGCGGGAGGCCACCCGTTCCGCGGGCGCTTCCGGTGCGCGTCCTGCGCCCCGGCCT
The DNA here is from genome assembly GCA_007131945.1 of Paracoccaceae bacterium. Lineage (GTDB taxonomy): Bacteria > Pseudomonadota > Alphaproteobacteria > Rhodobacterales > Rhodobacteraceae > Pararhodobacter. The sequence continues at coordinate 5,060 of SLPP01000336.1, forward strand.
TTCGAAGCGACGATGCCGAACCCCCGCACGACGCGGCCTTGACCCTCCGCCACGACGCTGATGTGTTGCGCCGCGACAGTGAGCCGGAGACCCGCATGACCCCCGATTCCGACAGCCCCGGCCTCTGGGCCGAGACCGCGCCCCCCGCGCCCGCGGCCCCGCCGCTTCGGGGCGAGGCCACGGCCGATATCGCCGTGGTCGGCGCCGGCTATACCGGGCTTGCCGCGGCGCTGGCCACGGCCGGGGACGGCGCCCGCGTCACGGTGCTGGAAGCGGCCGGGATCGGCGCGGGCGGGTCGGGGCGCAATGTCGGCCTGGTCAATGCCGGGCTCTGGCTGATGCCCGACGAGATGGACCGCCGACTTGCCCGCCACGGGGCGCAGGATCCCCTGTCGCGGATGCTGGCCGAGGCGCCGGCATCGGTCTGGGCGCTGATCGAGAAGCACGGCATCGACTGCGAGGCCCGCCCCGTCGGCACGCTCCACTGCGCCGAGGACGCGGCCGGCACCGCCGCGCTCACCGAACGCGCGCGGCAATGGCGGGCGCGCGGCGTCGCGGTCGATCTGCTCGACGCCGCGGCGACGCGGGCGCGCACCGGCACCGACGCCTTTCCCGCCGCGCTCTACGATCCGCGCGCGGGCACGATCCAGCCGCTCGCCTATGCCCGCGGCCTCGCCCACGCGGCACTCGCGGCGGGGGCCGGGATCCATGCCGGCAGCCCGGTCACGGCCGCGCGCCGCGACCGCGCCGACTGGGTGCTGACCACTCCGGGCGGCGCCCTGCGCGCGCCGCGCGTGATCTGGGCCGGCAATGCCTACGGCCGGGGTCCGGCGGTCGCACCGGCCCGGGCGCTCGCCACCCTGCCCTATTTCAGCTTCGCCACGGATCCCCTGCCCGAGGCGTTGCGCGCCGCGATCCTGCCCGGCGGCGAGGGGGCCTGGGACACGGCGAAGATCCTCACCTCGTTCCGCCTCGACGCCGCCGGCCGGTTCATCATCGGCAGCGTCGGGCAACTGGGCGGGGTCGACATGGCGACCCACCGCGCCTGGGCCGAACGCCGCATGGCCCGGCTCTATCCGCAGCTCGCCGGGCAACGGTTCACCCGCGGCTGGTGGGGCCGGATCGGCACGACGCCGGACGCGCTGCCGCGGCTCTGGCAGCCGGGGCCGGGGGCTTTCGGTATCCTCGGCTACAACGGCCGCGGCATCGGGCCGGGCACGGTGCTGGGCCGGCTCCTTGCCGAGGCCGCGCTCGGCAGGGCCGCCCTGCCACCGCTCCCCGCCCCCGCGCCCGACCCGCTGCGCGCCGCGCGCGGCCTCGTCTTCCGCGCCGGCGCCGCGGTCTGGCACGCGGCGATCCGGCGCCGGTGACGGGCTCTGGTCACCGGCGCGGCAGGGTCCGGAACCGGCCCCGGCGCAAAAGTTTCATTGCGGTTAATTTTTCGGTTTTGTCGCGCGATTTCAGCATCTTGCGAAAGCGTCCAACCTTGGACGCCTGCGCCGCGCGCGCCGAAATCCGCCCTTCCGCCCCGTCCGGCGAGCCTCAGGCCGAGGCGTCGAGCGCGGCGAGGATCGCGTCGCCCATCGCCGTGGTCGAGACCGGCGTGCCGCCCTCGGGCCCCATCAGGTCGGCCGTGCGCAGCCCGTCGGCCAGCACCTTCTGCACCGCCGCCTCCAGCCGGTCGGCCTC
>SLPP01000109.1 GCA_007131945.1 Paracoccaceae bacterium
ATAAGTCCGCATGAACCGCGCATCGCCGAACTCCGCCCGCGGCCCGGCATGCAGCACCAGCCCGCTTGGATCCCGCCAGATCGCGTTCGCGCCGATCTCGCCGGCGAATGACCGGTGCCCGATGACGCCGTAACGCAAATCGCCATAAACCTGCCAGGACTCGGTCGTGTGGTGCAGCCCCAGCCCCAGCTCCACCGCGCTGCGCACGTTGTCCAGTCCCGCCAGCTCGTCCTTCCCCTTGCGGCGGGGGATGTAGCGGAAGGCGCCGCGCACGCCGGTGCCCGGGGCGAATTTCCCTGGTCCATCCACGTCGCCTACCGACATGCCGCCGAAACGCAGGCCAGTGAAGCGAAAGCGGCCGGTTGGGCTGACGCGATAGCTGTCGGCGCCGAAATAGTCGGGCGTCACGATCCCGCCACCGGTGAGAGAGAAGGCGAAGAGCCGCTCCTGCGCCGCGGCGGGCTGGGCGAGCAGCGACCCAGCGGAAAGGACGGCGGCGGCGATGGCGGAACGGTATGCGCGCATTCTCTTCACTCCATTGAACGTCCGGAAGGCGACAGGCAACCAGCCAGCTAGCGCAACCGACCGCCGCTGCAACACCGGGGCGCCACCGTTGCTCCCAGCCGTGTCACCCGCGCCACATCCGCTTCCGCCGGGGGCCGTACCGGCTTCGCCGATGCGCTTCACCGCCCCCCTCACGCCTGCCTTGCGGGCTTGTGATTCGCCTCTCCCCGCGCAGCCGGGTAATGCCCCTTCAAGGGGCGGCGGGCTCGCTTGAACTCGGCCCGCCCCGCATATAGGGTGCGCGCGAATTCGGGCGCGGTCGCGCCCCGCCCCGCCCTTCCAGACGAGGATCGCGATGTTCATCTCTCCCGCCCATGCCCAGGCCGCCGGTGACGGCCCCGGCCTGATCACCAGCCTCATCCCCTTCATCCTGATCTTCGCGATCATGTGGTTCCTGCTGATCCGCCCGCAGCAGAAAAAGATGAAGGAACACCGCTCGATGGTTGAAAGCCTGCGCCGCGGAGACCAGATCGTCACTGCCGGCGGCGTCGTCGGCAAGGTCACCAAGGTGAAGGAAGACGGCGAGGTCGAGGTCGAGATCGCCGATGGCGTTCGCGTTCGCGTGGTCAAGTCCACGGTCAGCGCCGTCGTGTCGAAGACCGAACCCGCCAAGGACTGATCCCGCGCCCCGGGCTGTTGCCCGGTCGGCCTGCATCGCCGCCCGGGGATCCCGCCCCGGGCCGCCGCATTTCAAGGGCCTCGTGAGGGCCGCACAACCAAGGCACGCTCATGCTGCAGATCCCGCTCTGGAAACGCGCGCTGATCCTCCTGATCTGCCTCTCCGCGCTCGTCTTCTCGACCCCCAACCTGTTCTACGACCGGGTCGAGCGGCACAACGACGCGATCGCGGCGATCGAGGCGGGAGCCGACCCGGCAGCGGTCGAGGCCGAGCGGTCGCTCTGGCCCGACTGGGCACCCTCCTACCTAATCAATCTCGGGCTCGACCTGCGCGGCGGGGCGCATCTCCTGGCCGAGGTGCATGTGACCGATGTCTACGCCGACCGGATCGACGGGCTATGGCCCGAGGTGCGCGATCTCTTGCGCGCCGAGCGCGAGATCGTCGGCAATGTCCGCCGCATGCCCTCGGACGATCCCGGCGTGTTGCGCGTCGCGGTCTCCGAGCCCGCCGGGCTGCAGCACGCGCTCGAGACCGTGCGCACGATCGCCCGACCGGTGCAGACGCTTCTGGGTGCGGGCTCGCGCGATCTCGACGTGCGGCTCGACGGCGACGAGATCATCGTCACGCTGTCCGAGGCCGAGCGGCTGGCGACCGACGAGCGCACCATGCGCCAGTCGCTCGAGATCATTCGCCGCCGCGTCGACGAGGCCGGCACGCGCGAACCCACGATCCAGCGCCAAGGCGTGGACCGGATCCTGATCCAGGTCCCCGGCATCGGCTCGGCGGCCGAGTTGAAGGAACTGATCGGCACCACCGCCCGGCTGACCTTCCACCCCGTGGTGAACGTGACCTCCGACGGAAGTGCCGTGCCGGGTCCGCGAGAGGTGATCTATCCCTCGATGGACGAGCCCGGCACCTGGTACATCCTCGAATCCACGCCGGTCGTTACCGGCGAGCAGCTGGTCGATGCCCAGCCCGATTTCGACCAGAACAACCGCCCCGCGGTGAGCTTCCGTTTCAACCCGGCGGGCGGGCGCGCCTTCGGGCTCTACACGGCCGAGAACATCGGCTCGCCCTTCGCCATCGTACTGGACGGCGAGGTGATCTCGGCGCCGGTGATCCAGAGTCACATTCCCGGCGGCTCGGGCATCATCACCGGGCGCTTCACGGTCGAGGAATCGACGCGTCTAGCCGTGCTCCTGCGCGCCGGCGCCCTGCCGGCCGAGATGACCTTCCTCGAGGAGCGCACGATCGGCCCCGAACTGGGCCAGGACAGCATCGACGCCGGCCGCGTCGCCGCAGTCGTCGCCATGGTCGCGGTGCTCGCCTTCATGATCCTCAGCTATGGCTTCTTCGGGATCATCGCCAACATCGCGCTGCTTCTGAACCTGACGATGGTATTCGCGCTCCTGTCGCTGATCGGGGCGACGCTCACCTTGCCGGGTATCGCCGGGATCGTGCTGACCATCGGCATGGCCGTGGACGCCAACGTCCTGATCTTCGAGCGAATACGCGAGGAGTTGCGAACCGCCAAGGGCCCCGCCCGCGCCATCGAACTGGGCTACGAGAAGGCGCTCTCGGCGATCCTCGACGCCAACATCACCACCTTCATCACCGCCGCGATCCTCTTCGCGCTCGGCTCCGGCCCGGTGCGCGGCTTCGCGGTAACGCTGGGGCTGGGCATCGTGACCTCGGTCTTCACCGCGCTCTTCGTGACGCGGCTGATGATCGTCTTCTGGTTCGAGCGCCGCCGCCCGAAAACCTTCGCCGTCTGAGGAGCGAGAGCCATGCGTCTGAAACTCGTCCCCCAGGACACATCGGTCGACTTCCTCGGCTCGTGGAAGCTGACCTTCAGCGCCTCGATGGTGATGATGGTCCTCTCGATCGTCGCCTTCTTCACCGTCGGGCTCAATTTCGGCATCGACTTCCGCGGCGGCACCTCGATCCGCACGGAAGCCACGCAACCCGTCGATGTCGGCGCCTACCGCAGCGCCATCCAGCCGCTGGGGCTAGGCGACGTGGCGATCTCCGAGGTCTTCGACCCGACCTTCGGCCCCGACCAGAACGTCGCCATGATCCGCATCCAGACGCAGGAGGGGCAGGAATCGGTGCCCCCCGCGGTGCTCGACCAGGTCCAGGCCGCGCTGCAGGAGGTCGACCCCTCGCTGCGCTTCACCTCGGTCGAGTCGGTCGGGCCCAAGGTCTCGGCCGAGCTCGTGCGCTCGGCACTCCTCGCGGTCGGCACGGCGCTGTTCGCGATCCTCGTCTATATCTGGCTGCGGTTCGAATGGCAGTTCAGCGTCGGCGCGGTGGCGGCGCTGGTGCATGACGTGGTGCTGACCATCGGGCTCTTCTCGGTCCTGCAGATCCGCTTCGACCTCGCCATCATCGCCGCCATCCTGACCATCGTCGGCTATTCGATCAACGATACCGTCGTCGTCTTCGACCGGATGCGCGAGAACCTGATCAAGTACAAGAAACGACCGCTGATCGACGTCTTCAACCACTCGCTGAACGAGACGCTGTCGCGCACGGTGATGACCTCGCTCACCACGCTGCTGGCGCTGCTTTCGCTCTTCATCCTTGGCGGCGACGTCATCCGCGGCTTCGTCTTCGCCATGATCTGGGGCGTGATCGTCGGCACCTGGTCGTCGATCTTCGTCGCCGCCGTGGTCGTCAAGCGGCTGGGCGTCAAGCGCGACTGGTCGAAGACCGACGCCGAGAAGGCGGGCACGCAATTCTCGACCGGCAGCTGAGGATGCCATGCGCCTGACCGAGATCGACTTCGGTGCCGCGCGACCCATCGAGGGCTACGGCCCCGGCTTCTTCCGCATCGGCGGCGAGGCGCATGACGCGCCGCTGCTGGTGGCGCCCGGCCATGTCGCCTCCTGGGGCGGGTTCGACGATCCCGGCCCGCTGCTGCAACTGGCCGGGCAGATCGATGTCCTCTTCATCGGCACCGGCGGCGAGATCGCGCCGATCCCCCCTGCCCTGCGCACCCGGCTCGAGGACGCGGGGCTCGGGGTCGAGATCATGGCCTCGGCGCCGGCCTGCCGGACCTACAACGTGCTCCTGTCCGAAGGCCGCCGCGTCGCCGTCGCGCTGATCGGCGTCTGATCCTTGTCGGCAGCGCCCGAATCGCTTTCGCTAAGGAAGGACCGCAGGTGACGATCTACGTGGACGCCGATGCCTGCCCGGTGAAGGCCGAGATCGAGCGCGTCGGCACGCGTCACGGCCTGCGCATGGTGATCGTCTCGAACGGCGGGATCAGGCCGTCGCCAAATCCGCTGGTCGAGACGGTGATCGTCGCCGAAGGCCCGGACGAGGCCGACCGGTGGATCGCCGAACGCGCCGGGCCGGGCGATGTCGTGATCACCGCCGACATCCCGCTGGCCGCCCGCTGCGTCGAGGCCGGCGCGCAGGTGCTCAAGCATGACGGCGAAGTGCTCAGCGCGAGGAATATCGGAAACATCCTCGCCACGCGCGATCTGATGGCCGATCTGCGCGCCGCCAATCCGTTCCTGCAGGGCGGCGGCCGGGGATTCACGAAGGCGGACCGGTCGCGCTTTCTCGACGCGCTGGAACTCGCGGTGCGCCGCAGCCGCCGCTGAGCGCCACGGCCCGGCGGACGAGGCCGCTTTCGGTTGCGCAGGCCGTTCGATCGGATAAACCCACGCGCATGGAACTGGCCGTTGCCGATCTGACCTGCGCCCGTGGCGGCGTGCCGCTTCTCGAAGGCGTGAGCTTCACCCTGTCGGCGGGCGCGGCGCTGGTTCTGCGCGGCCCCAACGGTTGCGGCAAGACCACGCTCCTGCGCACGCTCGCCGGGCTGCAACCGGCGCTTGCCGGCACCGTCTCCTGCCCGCCCGAGGCGATCGCCTATGCCGGCCATGCCGACGGGCTGAAGGCGGTGCTGACGGTGGCCGAGAACCTCGCCTTCTGGGCGGCGATCCACGGCCAGTCGGGCGTCGAGGCGGCGATGAAGGCGATGAACCTGACCGAGCTGTCCGGCCGTCAGGCGCAGCATCTCTCGGCCGGCCAGAAGCGCCGGCTCGGGCTCGCGCGGCTGATGGTCACCGGCCGGGCCTTCTGGCTTCTCGACGAGCCCACCGTGTCGCTCGACACCGCCTCGGTCGCGCTCTTCGCCGCGGTCGTGCGCGCGCATCTGGCGCGGGGCGGGGCGGCGTTGATGGCAAGCCATATCGACCTCGGCCTCGACGAGGCGCGGGTGCTCGAACTCGCCGCCTTTCGCGCCGCGCCGCGCCTGCCGCAGGGCTTCGACGAGGCCTTCGCGTGATCGCGCTCCTGACCCGCGACCTGAGGCTCGCCTTCCGCGCCGGCGGCGGCTTCGGGCTGGGGCTCGGCTTCTTCCTGATCCTCGCCGTCCTCGTCCCACTCGGCGTCGGGCCGGAACCGCGCACGCTGGGGCTGATCGCCCCCGGCATCCTCTGGGTCGGCGCGCTGCTTGCCTGCCTCCTCTCCCTCGACCGGATCTTCGCGCTCGATTTCGAGGACGGCTCGCTCGATCTCCTCGCCACCGCGCCGATCCCGCTCGAAGGGGTCGTCGCCGTCAAGGCGCTCGCGCACTGGCTGACGACGGGCCTGCCGCTGGTCCTGGTCGCGCCGCTCCTCGGCGTGCTGCTCAATCTCGCGCCCGGCGCCTATGGCTGGCTGGTCCTCTCGCTTCTCCTCGGCACGCCGGCCCTGAGCGTGATCGGCGCCTTCGGCGCGGCGCTCACCGTGGGGCTCAAGCGCGGCGGGCTCCTGCTCTCGCTCCTCGTGCTGCCGCTCTACATCCCGACGCTCGTCTACGGCGCCGAGGTCGTGATCCGCGGCGCCGCGGGGCTCGGCGTCACCACCCCGCTCCTGCTGCTCGCAGGCATCACCGCCGGCTCGGCCGCGCTCCTGCCCTTCGCCGCGGCACTGGCGCTGCGTGTCAACCTGCGATGAGCTGTCACAGGCTCGTGGCTTGAGCGCGAACGGACGAACGACTAGGTAACTCGCATGTCCAACGGCTCGCTCTGGGAATACGCCAATCCGGTGAAGTTCATGCGGCTCTCGGGGCGCGTGCTGCCCTGGGTCGCCGGGCTGGCGGCGGTACTGGTCGGGGGCGGGCTCTTCTGGGGGTTCTTCCTGACGCCCGACGACTTCCGCCAGGGCTCGACCGTCAAGATCATCTTCCTGCATGTCCCCGCGGCGCTGGTCGCGATCAACGCCTGGATCATGATGCTGGTCGCCTCGCTCGTCTGGCTGATCCGCCGCCACCATGTCGCTGCGCTGGCGGCGAAGGCCGCCGCCCCGGTCGGCGCGGTGATGACCGTGATCGGGCTTTTCACCGGCGCGGTCTGGGGCCAGCCGATGTGGGGCACCTGGTGGGCCTGGGACCCGCGGCTCACCGCCTTCCTGATCCTCTTCCTCTTCTACCTCGGCTACATCGCGCTCTGGTCGGCGATCGAGGATGCCGACACCGCCGCCGACCTGACCGCGGTCCTCTGCCTCGTCGGCACGGTCTTCGCGGTGCTCTCGCGCTACGCCGCCTTCTTCTGGAGCCAGGGCCTGCACCA
>SLPP01000212.1 GCA_007131945.1 Paracoccaceae bacterium
GGTCCGGATGCGGCCGGGGGCGGGATCAGAAGCGGAACGAGACCCCCATCGAGACGCCCGTGCTGCGCATGTTCGAATTGCCGGTGAAGCGGCCGTGGCTGAGCTCGCCGCTGACGAAGACGTTCTCCTGCAGCATGTGCGCCGCGCCGATGCCGACGATCCAGGCATTGCTGCTGCTCCCGCCGCCGTCCTCGATGGCCTTGTGGTCGATATGCGACAGGCCCAGCGAGGCGAAGCCCCAACTGTTGCCGCCGGGGCCGAATTTCGGGCCGGCGCGCAGCCGCGCCGCCGCGCCCCAGCGGATCTCGCGGGTGCCGATGGTCTGCTCGAAACCCGGCGCGACCAGAACCTCGCCGCCGGCGACCCAGGCGCCCATGTCCATGTTGTAGCCGGCATGCAGCGCGCCGGCGGCATCGGTCGAACGCTCGCGCCCGTTGCCGCCGCGCCAGGTCGTGCGGGCGAAGCCGAGCGATGCGCCGACATAGGGGCCGGTCCAGTCGGTGCCGGCCAGGGCGGCGGCGGACGCCACGGTCACCGGCGCCTCGGTCAGCGGCGCCTCGGCGCTTCCGGCAAGGGCGGGGCCGGCGACGAGCACCGCGGCGAGGGTGAAGGGGATCAGCGTCTTCATCGGGTACTCCGTCATGGCTTCTGCCGGGAAGGCATGCACTCGTCGCATCACTCAACTTAAAATTGTATGAGCAAAGCCGCCGGAACGCAACGCCGTTCGCGATACCGACGCGGATCGACGACCCGCTGCGGCCGCCGCGCCACAGCCGGCGCCGGCCTCCGCGGCCCGGCCGGGGCGCGCGCTCAGGGGGCGGCGGCGTTGCGCGGCGGCGGCAACCGCGCCGCATCGAGCGCGCATTCGCGCCGGAAGAGCGCCGCGTCGCAGGGCCGCGGATCGAGTTCGCGCGTCAGGCACAGGCGCAGCTCGATGATCGCGTCGCGCCGGCAGACCGTGACCATCATCGCCTCGTCAAGTTGCGGATTGGCCTCGATGAAGGCCGCCTCGACCCGGCGCGGTGCGATCACGGCGTCCATCTCGGGCCCGGCGAGGACCTCCGGCAGGGCGAACGCCGCGACCGCCGCGCGGGTTAGCGCGTAGTAGTCGGCGGCGCTGAGCCCGGTGCAGCTGCCATGCTTGTTCCACTGGTGCCAGGCGGGCCCCGACGCGCCGAAGAGGTCGACCTGCGCCGCCGTCTCGCGCCGCGAGGGATTGCGCTGCGCGGTCGGGCAGTATTCCGGCCAGCCGCCGCCGGCATGCTGCGGCCAGAGCCCGTGCACCATCCAGCCGTGACCGGTGCCGGGCGCGCAGCGCGGGTCGTCGCGCGCATCCCCCTCGAATTCGCAGAAGCTCGGCATCCAGGTCAGCGCCAGCAGGTAGTGATCGAAGCCGGGCTCCTTCGCTTCCGCCGGCACGGCCAGGGCAAGCGCCGCGATGAGCGCAAGCCGGTGCGGGAGGCGGATCGGGGCCATGTTTTCTCTTTCCTTGGCGGATTTCGGCCCTTATATAGCGGCCATCCCCCGAAAGCGAGGATGCGCGGCCCCGGCCCGCGGCCGGTGACCCCGGCGGGCGCTGCCCCATGCCCGCGAGCGGTGCAGAACAAAGGACCAAGACGATGGCAAAACCCCTGATGGCCAAGGCGACCGCGGTCTGGCTGGTCGACAACACCACGCTGAGCTTCAAGCAGATCGCCGATTTCTGCGGCCTGCACGAGCTCGAAGTGCAGGGCATCGCCGATGGCGATGTGGCCACCGGCGTCAAGGGATTCGACCCGATCGCGCACAACCAGCTCGACGAGGTCGAGATCAAGAAGGGCGAGGCCGACCCGGCATACGCGCTGAAGCTGAAGTTCAACCCCGCCGCGCTCGGCGAGGAGAAGCGGCGCGGCCCGCGCTACACGCCGCTCTCGAAGCGCCAGGACCGGCCGGCGGCGATCATGTGGCTGCTGAAGTTCCACCCCGAACTCGCCGATGCGCAGGTCCGCAAGCTCGTCGGCACGACCAATCCCTCGATCCAGGCGATCCGCGAGCGCACGCACTGGAACATCAACAACATCCAGCCGATCGACCCGGTGGCGCTGGGCCTGTGCAAGCAGTCCGAACTCGACGGCGAGGTGCAGAAGGCGGCGAAGAAGAAGGCGGCCGAAGGCAGCGTCATGGATGACGACGCGCGGCGCAAGCTGGTCTCGACCGAGCAGTCGCTGGAGATGCCGGCCGAACCGAAGCTTCCGAGCAACATCGCCGGGCTCGAGAACTTCACCATCTCGGACCTGGCCGAGGAGAAGGCCGACCCGGTCGATTACTCGGATGCCGAGAGTTTCTTCAACATTCCGGACTCCGACGACGAGAAGGATGACGAGGACGAGGCGGACGACATCGATCCGCGGCGCTGAACCGGCCGGCGCCGGGCGGGCCGGGCCGCGTGGGTGAGCGCGACGCGGCGGCGATGACCGAACGGCTGCTCAGGCCCCTGCGCGGCATGATCCAGGTCCTGCCGCATCCGCTCCTCCTGGCCCTGCGCGAGCGCCTGCCGCGCGGCCTGGCCGAGCGGCTGATTCTCCTCGTGCGCAGTCCCGCCGATCGGTGGGCGCGGTTCCTGCGCGGCGGCTTCTCGGTTCCCGCCCGCGCCCGGCTGCATTCGCTGGCGGCGCGGGGGGGCACGCGGGACGCGGCCCGGGCGGCGTGGATCCTGGCGTCCTGGGACTTCGCGCAGGGGGCGGCGGCGGAAGCCCTCGCGCGGCTCGAACACATCCCCGAAGGTGCCGGCGCCGACGAACGGGCAAAGGCCGTCCTGCATGCCGAATGCCTGCTCGAGCTCGGTCGCGTCGACGAGGCCCGCGCGCGGCTTGCGCCGCTCCTCGCCCGGTGGCCCGACGACCCCGATCTGGTGCTGGCCGGCGCGAATGCCCTGCGCCGCGCCGCCGCCGGATCCGATGCCGACCGGCGGGCCTGGCTCGATCCGGTCAACCGGCTCTTTCACGCCGCCGGCCTCCTGCCCCTTGGCGCGGGTCCGGTCGCCGGTCCGCCCTCGCCGCTCGGGATCACCACCGCCCGGCCGGACGGTGATCCCCAGGCCGGGCGGGCGCTGGTCTCGGTGCTGATGCCGGTCTGGCGCGCCGGCAAGGAACTGGCCCATGCGCTGGACGGCCTGCGCCGGCAGAGCTGGACGAATCTCGAGATCATCGTCATCGACGACGGCAGCGACGACGGCACCGCCGATCGCGTGCGGGTGCTGGCGCAGGGCGACCCGCGGATCAGCGTCCTCGCCCAGGCGGAGAACCAGGGCGCCTATGCCGCCCGCAACCTCGGCCTGACGCGCGCCCGGGGCGATCTGGTCACGGTGCACGACGCCGACGACTGGTCGCATCCGCAGAAACTGGCGCTGCAGGCCCGCCACCTTCTGGCCCATCCGCAGCTCCCGGCGAACATGACGGCGATGGTTCGCCTCGACGATGACGGCCGCTTCCTGCTGCCGCTCCGACCCGAGGCGGGGCTCGTGCGGGTGAACTACTCGTCGCTGATGATCCGGCGGCCGGTGCTCGAGCGGCTCGGCGGCTGGGACCGGGTGCGGGTCTCGGCCGATGCCGAACTGGCGGACCGCCTGCGCCATGCCTTCGGCAAGGGGGCCGTGCCGCTTCTGCATCCGCGCATCCCGATGACCCTGGCGCGACAGAAGCGCCAGTCGCTGACCGCGGCTTCAAGGACCGGGCTGCAGACCTACTACCATGGCGTGCGGCACGAATACCGCATGGCCGCGGCGCATTGGCGCGACGGGCTGGGCGGCCGGTTTCCCACCTGTCCGCCACCGCAGGCGCCGCGACACTTTCCCGCCCCCGGCTTCATCCTGCCGCGCCCGCAGGAGCCCGATCTCGACCTTCTCTTCGTGCTCGACGCCTCGCGCCCGGTCCCCGGCCTGCCCGATCTCGACCGGATGCTGCGCCGTCTTGCCGAGGCCGGACTGGCGACCGGGCTCTTCCACTGGCAACTCCTCGATCGCCACGGGCTGTCCGAGCCGCGCGGCCCCGATCCCGCCTTGCGGACGCTTGCCGGCGAGGGGCGGCTCACCCTCGTCTGCCCGGCCGAGGTCGTCGCCGCGCGGACGGTTCTGGTGCCCGATCCCCGGCCGCTGCGCGTGCCGATCGACGCGCCGCCCGTGGTCTCCTGCGCGCGGTTCCTCGTCGCCGATGACGGACGCGGCGGGAAGCTGCATGCCGGTCTGCTGACCGCTCGCCCGGCCCGGCTCGTGTCGCGCAGGGAGATCCTGGCGACGATCGAGGAGGCATTCGCAACGCGGCCTCCGGGCATCGGGTAAAGCCGGCGCGCCCCTGTTCCGTCCACCGGTTTCCGCCGCCTGGAAAAGTTTCGTTGTGGTTAACCGCAGCGATTCGCGTTTGTTTTTCAGCTAGTTATGAAAGCGTCCAAATTTGGACGCCCCCCGCCGGCACGCGGCGCGCGAAGCGGGGGCGCGGGGCGAACAACTGGTCCGCGAAGGCGCAGAAGTGGGAGCGGTCTGGAGCGGGCGGCGGGAATCGAACCCGCGTCATCAGCTTGGAAGGCTGAGGTCTTACCACTACACAACGCCCGCCGCTGGCAAGCAGATACAGGCGCGGCGGGCGCAATGCAAGGGTCGCGTCGGGGCGGTCAGCGGCCCGGGATCAGGTCGAGGAAGCGATCGACATGGTCCTCGGTCGTCGACCAGGAGGCGACGAGCCGGGCGCTGAGTGGCGCCTCGCCGGGGCCGTCGAGCGACTGATCGAACGGCCAGAAATAGTAGCGCGCGCCGGCTTCCTGCGCGGCGTGGTGGCCGACGCGCGGCCATTCGGCGAAGACCATGTTGCCGCCGCGGGGATGCATCAGCCGCGCGCCGGGCGTGCGCGACAGGCCCGCCTCCAGCCGCGCGGCCATGGCGTTGGCGTGGCGGGCGAGGTCGAGCCAGAGGTCGTTTTCCAGCCAGCCCTCCATCTGCGCCGAGAGGTAGCGGTGCTTGGAGAAGAGATGCCCGCCGCGCTTGCGCCGCAGCTCGAATTCCCAGGCTTTCGCGGGGTCGAAGATAACCACCGCCTCCACCCCCATCAGCCCGTTCTTGGTGCCGCCGAAGGAGACGACATCGACGCCCGCGCGCCAGGTCATCTCGGCGGGCGTGCAGCCCTCGGCGACCAGCGCGTTGGTGAAGCGCGCGCCGTCGAGATGGACCGGCAGGCCGTGGTCCCTGGCGATCGCGCAAAGCGCCTTGATTTCGGAGACCGAATAGCGCGCGCCGGCCTCGGTGAGGTTGGTCAGGCTGACCATGCCCTTCTGGACGTTGTGCACGCCGACCCGCGCGGCGGCGGCAAGCTTGTCGGCGAGCGCCGCCGGGTCCATCCTGCCGTCGGCGCCGTCGATCAGCACGAGTTTCGAGCCGCCGGTATAGAACTCGGGCGCGCCGCATTCGTCCTCCTCGATATGGGCGATGCGGTGGCAGTAGACCGCGCCCCAGGGCGGGCAGAAGGTGGCGAGGGCAAGGGCGTTGGCGGCGGTGCCGGTGGCGACCAGATGGACCGCCGCCTCGGGCGCCTCGAAGATGTCGCGGATGCGGGCGCGGACGCGGTCCATGATCGCGTCGGCGCCGTAGCCCGGCGCGAAACCGTCGTTGGCACGGGCGAGCGCGGCGAGCACCTGCTCGGGCACGCCCGAGGAATTGTCGGAGGCGAAGAACATCAGATCTCCTCGTCGATGATATGGTCTTCCCAGTCGTCGAGCGGGACCACGGCCTCGCTGACGGTGCGGCGCTGCACCGATTCCCCGGCGCGATGGATGGCATCCGGATCGCCCGCGACCAGGTGGTGCCAGGCGGGCAGCCCGCGCCCCTCGTTCAGCCGGCGATAGGCGCAGGAGCGCGGCATCCAGCTGCTGATCTCGGGCAGGGATCTCAGCGTCAGCACGACGCATTCGGGCACCAGCCGCTTGCGCTCGGCGTAGTTGGTGCAGCGGCAGGTGGCGTCGTCGAAGAGCCGGCAGGCGACGCGGGTGAAGGCGATCTCGCCAGTCTCCTCGTCCTCGAGCTTGTTGAGGCAGCACTTGCCGCAGCCGTCGCAGACCGCCTCCCATTCCTCGGTCGTCATCTCGGCGAGCGGCACGGTTTCCCAGAAACGCGGACGCATCACGCGTCGACCAGGATTTCGCGGGCGCGGGCGCTGTCGGCGTCCATCTGTTCGATCAGCGCTTCGACGCTGTCGAACCTCTCCTCGCCTCGCAGGAAGGCGACGAGCGCGACCGAGAGCTGCGCGCCGTAGAGGTCGCCTTCGAAATCGAAGATGTGCACCTCGAGGTTGGGGGTGTTCTCGCCGAACATCGGCCGCACGCCCAGCGATGCGACGCCGTCATGGCAGCCCTGGTGCGGGCCGTCCATCACCTCGACCTTGACGGCATAGACGCCGAATCGCGGCAGGTGCAGGCCGGCCATGGAAAGGTTCGCGGTCGGATAGCCCAGCACGCGGCCCCGCTTGGCGCCGTGCAGCACCTCGCCGTCGATCCGGTGGCGATGGCCGAGCATGTCGGCGGCATCCTGCACGCGGCCTTCGGAGAGCGCGGTGCGGATCGCGGTCGAGGAGATGGCGCCGTTCTCGCCGCCGATCAGCGGGGCGACGGTGACCTCGAAGCCCATGGCGGCGCCGAAGTCGCGCAGCATCCCGGCATTGCCGGCGCGGCCCTTGCCGAAGGCGAAGTCGGCGCCGACGACGACATGCGCGAC
>SLPP01000044.1 GCA_007131945.1 Paracoccaceae bacterium
CCGCCGGCGACCGAGAAGGTCGCCTCGGAGCGGTTGACGCAGGGCGGGACGACCGGGATCTCCATCCGGTCGACCTCGCGCTTGTAGACCGAAAGCTTGTCGGTCAGGTGGATGTCGCAGTTCATCACCGCGGCCATGAACTCGACCGGGTGGTTGGCCTTCAGCCAGGCGGTCTGGTAGCTGACCACGGCATAGGCGGCGGCGTGGGACTTGTTGAAGCCGTAATTGGCGAATTTCTCCAGCAGGTCGAAGACCTCGCCGGCCTTGGCCTTGTCGACCCCGTTCGCCACCGCGCCGGCGATGAACTTGGGCCGTTCCCTGGCCATCTCCTCGGCGATCTTCTTGCCCATCGCCCGGCGCAGGAGGTCGGCGCCGCCAAGCGAGTAGCCCGCCATCTCCTGCGCGATCTGCATCACCTGTTCCTGGTAGACGATGATGCCCTGCGTCTCCTCGAGGATATGGTCGATCAGCGGGTGGATCGACTCGCGTTCGCGGCGGCCGTTCTTGACGTCGCAATACTGCGGTATGTTGTCCATCGGGCCGGGGCGGTAGAGGGCGACGAGCGCGACGATATCCTCGATGCAGGTCGGCTTCATGCGCCGCAGCGCGTCCATCATGCCCGAGCTTTCCACCTGGAAGACGGCGACGGTGCGCGCCGAGGCGTAGAGGGCGTAAGCCTTTTCGTCGTCGAGCGGGATGCGGTCGATGTCGAGATCGATCCCGCGCAGCTTCAGCAGATCGACCGCGTTCTGGATCACGGTCAGCGTCTTCAGCCCGAGGAAGTCGAACTTGACGAGCCCCGCGGCCTCGACCCATTTCATGTTGAACTGGGTGGCCGGCATGTCCGAGCGCGGGTCGCGGTAGAGCGGCACGAGTTCGTCGAGCGGCCGGTCGCCGATGACGACGCCGGCGGCATGGGTGGAGGCGTTGCGCAGCAAGCCCTCGATCTTCTGCGCGTAGTCGAGAAGCCGGCCGACGACCTCTTCCTTCGCCGCCTCGCGCAGGCGCGGCTCGTCGGCGAGCGCCTTCTCGATCGAGACGGGCTTCACCCCCTCGACCGGGATCATCTTGGAAAGCTTGTCGACCTGGCCGTAGGGGAGTTGCAGGACGCGGCCGACATCGCGCACCGCGGCCTTGGAGAGCAGCGCGCCGAAGGTGATGATCTGGCCCACCTTCTCGCGGCCGTAGCGCTCCTGCACGTACTGGATCACCTCCTCGCGCCGGTCCATGCAGAAGTCGATGTCGAAATCCGGCATCGAGACGCGCTCGGGGTTGAGGAAGCGCTCGAAGAGGAGGCTGTAGCGCAAGGGGTCGAGGTCGGTGATGGTCAGCGCATAGGCGACCAGCGAGCCCGCGCCCGAGCCGCGGCCGGGGCCGACCGGGATGCCGTGGTCCTTGGCCCATTTGATGAAGTCGGCGACGATCAGGAAATAGCCGGGAAAGCCCATCTGCTCGATGATGCCGAGCTCGAAATCGAGGCGCTTGCGATACTCCTCGACCGGCGCGGCATGGGGGATGACGGCGAGCCGCGCCGCGAGCCCGTCGCTCGCCTGGCGGCGCAGTTCCTGCACCTCGTCCTCGGCGAAGCGGGGCAGGATCGGGTCGTGCTTGAGCGCGCGGAAGGCGCAGCGGCGGGCGATCTCGACGGTCGAGTCCAGCGCCTCGGGCAGGTCGGCGAAGAGCGCGGCCATCTCGGCCTCGGTCTTGAAATAGTGCTGCGGCGTCAGGCGGCGGCGGGGCTCGGCCTGGTCGACATAGGCGCCGTCGCGGATGCAGAGCAGCGCGTCATGCGCCTCGTAGAGGTCGGCGGCGGGGAAATGGACGTCGTTGGTGGCAACAAGCGGCAGGTCCATCGCATGCGCCATCTCGACGAAGGGCCGCTCGGTCGCGGCCTCGGCCTCGGGCCTGGCGCCGCCCTCGCCGGGATGGCGCTGCAGCTCGATGTAAAGCCGGGCGGGAAAGGCCGCGGCGAGGTCGCGCATGAGCGCCTCGGCCCGCGCCCGCTGGCCGTCGCGGATCAGCCGGCCGACGATGCCATCGGGCCCGCCGGTGAGGCAGATCAGACCCTCGGCATGGGCGGCGAGTTCCTCGGGCGTGACGTGGAGAAGCGCAGTGCCCGGCCGGAGGTAGAGGCAGGAGTTGAGCTTCATCAGGTTGCGATAGCCGGCCTCGGACTGGGCCAGCAGCACGAGCGGCGCGGGCGGGCGCGGCCTGTCACCGGGCTGGGCGGGGGGCAATTGCACATCGATCTGGCAGCCGAGGATCGGCTGGATGCCGGCCGCGGCGGCGAGCGTCGAGAATTCGAGCGCGGCGAAGAGGTTGTTGGTGTCGGTCACCGCCACCGCCGGCATCGCGTGCTTCGCGCAGAGCCTGACCAGCGCCTTGAGCGGCACCGCCCCCTCCAGCAGCGAATACTCGGTATGGGTGCGGAGATGGATGAATCGGGGCGCGCTCATGCCCGGCAGCTTAGCCGCTGGGCGGGGCGGCGCAAGCCGCGGTCATTTTCGCCGCAATCCTGAAGGTGCTTCGCGGCGCGTGAGAAAGTTACTGCTTGCCAGGGCGCCGCGCCGCGGTGTTGACTGTCGGATCGGGGCGGCCGTCAGAAGCCGCCACGACAACGGGTTCAGATGAAAGAGATCGCCTTTCTCCTCAACGGCGCACCGGTGCGGCTGGAAAACCCGCCGCCCCTGCGCACGCTGCTTGACTGGCTGCGCGACGAGCGCGGGCTGAAAGGCACCAAGGAGGGCTGCAACGAGGGCGATTGCGGCGCCTGCACGGTGATGGTGACCGACGCCCGCGGCACGCACGCGCTAAACGCCTGCATCCTGTTCCTGCCGCAGCTTGACGGCAAGGCGGTGCGCACGGTCGAGGGGCTGGCGGGCCCCGACGGCGCGCTGCACCCCGTGCAGCGGGCGATGGTCGACCATCACGGCAGCCAGTGCGGTTTCTGCACGCCGGGCTTCGTCGTGGCGATGGCGGTCAACCATCTGAACGGCGAGGCCGACCACGACACCGCGCTTGCCGGCAACCTCTGCCGCTGCACCGGCTACGCCCCGATCGCCCGCGCCGCCGCGGCCGCCGCCGCGGAACCCGTCCCCGACTGGCTGAGGCGCGCCACCGATCCCGCCGGCATCCGGCCGCAGCTGTCCCGGGAGGACCCGATAGCGGCGACGGAGGACGGCGCCGCGCATGCCTTCATGCCGCGCAGCGCCGACGCGCTTGCCGACTGGTACGCCGCGCATCCCGAGGCGACGCTGGTCGCCGGGGCGACCGATGTCGGCCTCTGGGTGACGAAGCAGCTGCGCGAGCCTGCCCCCGTCGCCTTCATCGCCGGCATCGGGGAGCTGCGCGGCGTCAGTGTCACCGAGGACGAGATCCGCATCGGCGCGGTCACTACCTTGGCGGAACTCATGCCCGCCATCGCCCCCCTGCATCCCGATCTGGCCGAGCTGATCCGCCGTTTCGGCTCGGCCCAGGTGCGGGCGGCGGCGACGATCGGCGGCAATATCGCCAACGGCTCGCCGATCGGCGACGCCCCGCCGGCGCTGATCGCGCTCGGTGCGGCGCTGCATCTGCGCCGGGGCGGCGCGCGGCGGTCGATCCCGCTCGAGGATTTCTTCCTCGACTACGGGCATCAGGATCGCGCACCCGGCGAGTTCGTCGAGGCGGTGAGCTTCCCGCGCCAGCCGGACCGGCTGCGCTGCTACAAGGTCTCGAAGCGGTTCGACCAGGACATCTCGGCGCTGTGTGGCTGCTTCAGCGTCACGGTGCGCGATGGCGTGGTGGCCGGGGCGCGCATCGCCTTCGGCGGCATGGCCGGCATCCCGAAGCGCGCGCACGCGGTCGAGGCGGCGCTGACCGGCCGACCCTGGATCGAGGCGACCATAGAGGCCGCGCTGCCCGCCTTCGCCGGGGATTTCCAGCCGATCGACGACATGCGCGCCTCGGCCGGCTACCGGTTGCGCGCGGCGCAGAACCTGCTCAGGCGGTACTTCCTCGAGGACCGGGGCGTGCCGACGGACGTGCTGGAGGTCGCGCCGTGAGCGTCCACGAGGCCCTGCCGCACGACGCCGCGGCCCTGCATGTCACCGGCGCCGCGCGCTATGTCGACGATATCCCCGTGCCCGCCGGCACGCTGCACCTGGCCTTCGGGCTGAGCACGGTCGCGCATGGCACGATCACCGAGACGGACCTCGCCGCCGTGCGCGCCGCGCCGGGCGTCGTCACTGTACTGACCGCCGCCGATATCGGCGAGGCCGATTGCAGCCCCTCGAACCACGACGAGCCGCTCTTGGCCACGGGCGAGGTGCAGTATCTCGGCCAGCCCGTGTTCCTGGTCGTGGCCGAGAGCCATCTCGCGGCGCGCAGGGCCGCGCGGCTGGGCCGGATCGGCTATGCCGAGAGGCCCGCGATCCTGACCATCGACGAGGCGCTCGCCGACGGCAGCCGGTTCGAGGAGGGGCCGCGCATCTGGGCGCGCGGCGACACCGCCGCCGCCATCGCCGCCGCGCCGCACCTCGTCGAGGGCCGGATCGAGATCGGCGCGCAGGAGCATTTCTACCTCGAAGGCCAGGCGGCGCTGGCGCTGCCGCAGGAGGGGGGCGACATGGTGATCGCCTGTTCCAGCCAGCACCCGACCGAGATCCAGCACAAGGTGGCCGAGGCGCTGGGCTTGCCGATGCATGCCGTGCGGGTCGAAGTGCGGCGGATGGGCGGCGGCTTCGGCGGCAAGGAGAGCCAGGGCAACCATCTCGCCGTCGCCTGCGCGCTCGCCGCCCGCGCCACGGGCCGGCCCTGCAAGATGCGCTACGACCGCGACGACGATTTCCTGATCACCGGCAAGCGGCACGACTTCCGCATCGACTATCGCGTGGGCTTCGACGCGGCGGGGCGCATCCTCGGCATCGAGTTCACGCAATACGCCCGCTGCGGCTGGGCGATGGACCTGTCGCTGCCGGTCGCCGATCGCGCCATGCTGCATGCCGACAACGCCTATTTCCTGCCCGCGGTGCGGATCGAGAGCCACCGGCTGCGGACGAACACCCAGTCGGCGACCGCCTTCCGCGGCTTCGGCGGGCCGCAGGGGATGGTCGGGATCGAGCGGGTGATGGACCATGTCGCGCACGCCCTCGGCCGCGACCCGATGGAGGTCCGGCGGGCGAATTACTACGCCGAGGCCGGCGATGCCGGCGGCGCGCGCGGCCGGGTCACGCCCTATGGGCAGGACGTCGAGGATTTCGTCCTCGGCGCGATGACCGACCGGCTGGCCGAGAGTTCGGGCTACGCGGCGCGGCGGGCGGCGATCGCCGACTGGAACCGGCAAAGCCCGGTCCTCAAGCGCGGTATCGCGCTGACGCCGGTGAAGTTCGGCATCTCCTTCACGCTGACGCATCTCAACCAGGCCGGCGCGCTGGTGCATGTCTACCAGGACGGCTCGATCCACCTCAACCACGGCGGGACCGAGATGGGGCAGGGACTGTTCCAGAAGGTCGCGCAGGTGGCCGCCGGGGTGTTCGGCGTCGGGCTCGAGGCGGTGAAGATCACCGCGACCGACACGGGCAAGGTGCCGAATACCTCGGCGACGGCGGCGTCATCCGGGTCGGACCTGAACGGCATGGCGGTGAAGGCCGCCTGCGAGACGATCCGCGCGCGGATGGCGGGGGTCCTGGCCGAGCGCCACCAGGCCGAGGTGGCCTCGGTGCAGTTCGCCGAGGGCCGCGTGCGGGTGGCCGGGGCCGATTACAGCTTCGCCGAGGCGGCGGCGCTGACCTGGCAGGCGCGCGTCAGCCTCTCGGCCACGGGCTTCTACCGCACGCCGAAGCTGGAATGGGACCGCATCCGCGGCCAGGGCAGGCCGTTCTTCTATTTCGCCTATGGGGTGGTGTGCTCCGAGGTCGTCATCGACACGCTCAGCGGCGAATACCGGATCCTGCGCGCCGACATCCTGCACGATTGCGGCGCCTCGCTGAACCCCGCGCTGGACATCGGCCAGATCGAGGGCGGCTATGTGCAGGGCGCCGGGTGGCTGACGACGGAGGAACTGGTCTGGGACGACAGGGGGCGGCTGCGCACCCACGCACCCTCGACCTACAAGATCCCGGCGATGGGCGACCGGCCGCGCCGCTTCGACGTCGCGCTCTGGGACGGGCGCAACCGCGAGGAGACGATCCACCGCTCGAAGGCGGTGGGCGAGCCGCCCTTCATGCTGGGCATCTCGGTGCTGATGGCGCTTTCGGACGCGGTCGCGGCCTGCGGCGACGGGTCGGTCTATCCCGCGCTGGACGCGCCCGCGACAGCCGAGCGCGTCCTGGCGGCGGTCGAGAGGCAGCGTGGCCGGACACGGGGGCAACATGGCGATTGACCGGGCGGAACTGTCCTCGGTGCTGGCGCGCGTGCCGGCGGTGGTGCGGGTGGTGATCGTCGCGCATCGCGGCTCGGTGCCGCGCGAGGCGGGCACCGCCATGCTGGTCTGGGCGGACGGGCAGGCGGGGACGATCGGCGGCGGGGCGCTGGAATTCGAGGCCGCGGCGCGGGCGCGGTCGCTGCTGGCGGGTGGCGGGCCGCGGGTCGAGAAGGTGCCACTGGGGCCGGGTCTCGGCCAGTGCTGCGGCGGCGCGGTGACGCTGGTCTACGAGCGTTTCACCGCAGCCGACTGGGCGGCGCTGCCCGGCGCGGGCGCGCATGCGCGGCCGGTCGCGGCCGGGGCGGGCGCGATGCCTCTGGC
>SLPP01000180.1 GCA_007131945.1 Paracoccaceae bacterium
GCGCCCTGGGAGCTCGACACCGCGCTCGTCGCGACCGGCTGCGCGCGCGGCCCGCTCGAATCGCAGGACCTGGCCGGGCTGGACGCGGCCCGCGCCCTGCGCCGGCGGCGGGCGGCGCGCCTCGCAGCCGCGGGCAGACCCGTCCCGGCGACACCGGCGCAGGACCGGATGGTCGCCGAGGGGCGGCTGGGCAAGGCTGCGGGCGTGGGCTGGTACCGTTATCCCGGCGGCGGCGGCGCGGTGATCGACCCGCTGATCGAGGATCTGATCGCCGAGGAGGCGCATTTCGCCCGCCATCCGCGCCCCGGCGTCGCGCCCGAGGCAGCGGCCGGGATGCTGATCGCGGCGCTCCTGCACGAGGGCGCGATGGCGCTCGCCGACGGTACCGCGACGGACGCCGCCGCGCTCGACCTCACCGCCCGGCACCTGCTGGACCTGCCGGCGGCCGCGCCGGGCCTGTTGTCGCTGGGCGCCACGATGGGACTCGCGGGGTTGGCGGCGCGGCTGGCCGAGCTGGACAGTCTCGGCCGTGGACTGATCCCGCCCGCGGATGTCTCGGATGCCTCGGCGAACCTTGCCGCGCTCGTCGCGCCCGCAGCGCTCAGTTCCGGCCGAGCGCGGCGATGATCGCGCCGAAATCGGCCGCCTTCAGCGAGGCGCCACCGACCAGCGCGCCGTCGACCTCGGGGATGGCGAAGATCGTGTCGGCATTGTCGGGCTTGACCGAACCGCCATAGAGGAGCCGGATGCCCCGGTCCGGAAGCTGGCCGCGCAGGAAGGCATGCACCTGGGCGATTTCCCGCGCGCCGGGGGTGCGGCCGCTGCCGATCGCCCAGACCGGCTCGTAGGCGACGACCGCATTCGCCGCGGTGGCGCCGCGCGGCAGGGAATGTTCGAGCTGCGCCGCGACAACCTCCAGCGTCGCGCCGGCGGCGCGCTCGGCCTCTGTCTCGCCGATGCAGACGATGGCGACGAGCCCCGCGGCCCAGGCCGCGCGCGCCTTGGCCACGACCTCGGCGCTCGACTCGCCGTGATCGGCGCGCCGCTCGGAATGGCCGAGGATCACATGCGTCGCGCCGGCATCGGAGAGCATCGCGGCCGAGATGTCCCCGGTATGCGCGCCCTTGGCCGCCGCGTGGCAATCCTGCCCGCCCACCCGCAGCCCGCTGCCGGCGAGCGCCCCGGCCATGCGCGCGATCAGCGTCGCCGGCGGGCAGATCAGCACCTCGACCCCTTGCGGCGGCGGCGTGGCAGCAAGTTCGCGCGCCTCCGCCAGGTCGGCGGCAAGGCCGTGCATCTTCCAGTTTCCGGCCGCGAGGCGGGGCATATCGGGCATGTCCGGGCTCCTTTTCGTCCCGTCATAGCCGCCGCGCGCGCCGGATCAAGGCCCGGGCGGGCGGAGTCGCGCGGGACGCGGGGTCAGGAGCCGGTCTTGCCCAGTTTCCCGGCCATCTCGTCGAGATCGCCGAACCTGATCGATTCGCCGCAACCGCAGGCCTCGGTCACGTTGGGGTTGCGGAACCTGAAGCCGCTTTCCAGCAGGCCGGTCTGGTAGTCGATCTCGGTGCCGAAGAGGAACATCTGCGCCATCGGCGCGATGATCACCCGCGCCTCGCCCTGCTCGACGACCTCCTCGTGCGGGCCGATCTCGTCGGCGAACTCCATCGTGTATTCCATCCCCGCGCAGCCGCCCTTCTTGACGCCGATGCGCAGGCCCTTCTTGCCCTGCCGCGTCATCAGCCGGGCGATGTGACGCTCGGCGGCGGCGGTGATGGTCACGGGCGACTTGCCGGGAATGGCGAACATGATCGGTCCTTTGGGTGGTGTCCTGCGGGCCTACATGAAGCCCAGTTCCAGCCGGGCCTCGTCGGACATCATGTCCATGCCCCATTGCGGCTCGAAGGTCATCTCGACATCGACCTGCTTGACGCCCTCGAGCGCACCGACGGCGTCGGCGACCCAGCCGGGCATCTCGCCGGCGACCGGGCAGCCCGGCGCGGTCAGGGTCATGGTGATGCCGACCTCGTTCTCGGCGTTGATGTCGATCGTGTAGATCAGGCCGAGGTCGTAGATGTTGACCGGGATCTCGGGGTCGAAGACCGTGCGGCAGGCCTCGACCACGTGCTCGTAGAGCGGATGCTCGATCGAGGAGGGGCGGATGAGGGGCTCGCCCTCGGTCGTGTCGGTGCTCATGGTAACGGTCCCGGCGCTTTCCTGACTGGTTATATAAGAATTCCGGCCGCTGCGTCCAGTGGGGCTGGCTTGGCAAGGCCGGGCAAATCGCGCAAGAAGGCGCGGGCCAGCGGGGCGGGGCATGCGATTTCACTTCGATCTTCAGGCGACGGACGGGCGCGCGCGCACCGGGGTGATCCACACGCCGCGCGGGCGGATCCGCACGCCCGCCTTCATGCCGGTCGGCACCGCGGGTACGGTCAAGGCGATGCTGCCCGAAAGCGTGCGCGCGACCGGGGCGGACATCATTCTCGGCAACACCTATCACCTGATGCTGCGCCCCGGCGCCGAGCGGATCGCGGCGCTGGGCGGGCTGCACCGGTTCATGCACTGGGACGGGCCGGTCCTGACCGATTCCGGCGGGTTCCAGGTCATGTCGCTGGCGTCGCTGCGCAAGCTCGACGAGGACGGCGTCAGCTTCGCCAGCCATATCGACGGCTCGCGGCACCTGCTTAGCCCCGAGCGGTCGATGGAGATCCAGCGGCTGCTCGGCTCGGACATTGTCATGGCCTTCGACGAATGCCCGGCGCTGCCCGCCGAGGAGGCGCGCGTGGCCGAGTCGATGCGCCTGTCGATGCGCTGGGCGCGGCGCTCGAAGGCGGCGTTCGGCGACCGGCCGGGGCACGCGCTCTTCGGGATCATGCAGGGCGGGGTGACGCGCGAGCTTCGCGCGGAATCGGCGGCGGCGCTGGTCGGGATCGGCTTCGACGGCTACGCGATCGGGGGGCTTGCCGTGGGCGAGGGGCAGGCGGCGATGTTCGGCGTGCTCGACTACGCGCCCGAGATGCTGCCCACCGAAAAGCCGCGCTACCTGATGGGCGTGGGCAAGCCCGACGACATCGTCGGCGCGGTCGAGCGCGGCGTGGACATGATGGACTGCGTGTTGCCGACGCGGTCGGGGCGGACCGGCCAGGCCTGGACGCGGCGGGGGTCGGTGAACCTGCGCAACGCCCGCCACCGCGACGATCCGCGGCCGCTGGACGAGGCCTGCGCCTGCCCCGCCTGCCGGGGCTATTCCCGCGCCTATCTGCACCATGTCATCCGTGCCGACGAGATCATCGGCGCGATGCTGCTGACCTGGCACAACCTGCACTATTACCAGGAGCTGATGGCGGGGCTGCGCGCGGCGATCGCGGCGGGCGGGCTGGCCAGCTTCGTGCGCGACTTCCACACCCTGCGCGCCGAGGGCGATATCGAGCCCGTCTGATACCAGGTCGGGTCGATCCCTGCGGCGGCATCGGCGGCGTTGGGCCGCCCGTGCCTGCCGAAGGGACCAGGCGGAAGCCGCATGACCGGCGGGCAGGGGGTCACGTCGCGCCGGGCAAAAGTTTCATTGTGGTAAATTTTTCCGAAACGTGGTTTGAATTCAGTGCCTTGTGAAAGCGTCCGCTGGCGGACCGCCATTCCCGCGCGGTTCCGCGGGGGTCACATCTCGCGGATGCGCAGGCGGGTCAGGCGGTTCTCGGCGCGCTCGACCACCTCGAAGCGGAAGCCGTGGAAGCGGAAGATCTGCCCGGCCTCGGGGATCATCTGCGCCTCGTGGATGACGAGTCCGGCGACGGTGTTCGCCTCCTCGTCGGGCAGGTTCCAGTCCATCGCGCGGTTGATGTCGCGGATGGTCATCGCGCCGTCGATCTCGATCGTGCCGTCGTTCAGGCGGGTGATCGGGTCGGGCGCGTCCTCGTCGTGCTCGTCCTCGATCTCGCCCACGATCTCCTCGAGGATGTCCTCGAGCGTGATCAGGCCAAGAAGCGCGCCGTATTCGTCGATGACCAGCGCGAAATGCCGCCGCTGGGTCAGGAACTGGCGCATCTGTTCATCCAGCGGCGTCGTCTCGGGCACGAAATAGGGCTCGCGCGCCACCGCCATCAGGTCGAGCCGGGCGACCGCCTCGAACCGCCCGCCGGCCTCGCTAACCAGCCGGTGCACCTCGCGCATGAGGTCGCGCGAATGGATCACGCCGACGATGTTCTCGGGGTCATCGCGCCAGGCGGGCAGGCGGGTATGGCTGGAATTGACGCACTGGGCGATGATCTCCTCGACCGGCGCTTCGATGTTCACGGTCTCGATCTGGCTGCGATGGAGCATGATCTCCTCGACCGTCCGGTGCCCGAGGTCGAGCGCGCCGAGCAGCCGGTCGCGGTGCTCCTTCTCGACGACGCCCTCGGAATGGCCGAGCGCCAGCGCCCCGGCGATCTCCTCGTGATAGGAGAGAACCGCCTCGTTGGGGTCGGTGCGCACGCCGAAAAGGGTCAATATCCCGCGGACCAGCACCCTGACCGCGCCGACGATCGGCGCCAGCAGGACGATCACGAGGCGGATCGGCCGGGCGACGCGTGAGGCCGCGGTCTCGGGGTTCGAGATGGCGTAGGTCTTCGGCAGCACCTCGGCGAAGATCAGGACCAGCGCCGTCATCACCAGCGTCGCCAGCGCCACGCCCGAATCGCCGAAGAGCCGGGTGAACAGCGCCGTGGCCAGCGCCGCGGCGAGGATGTTCACCAGGTTGTTGCCCAGCAGGATCGCGCCGATCAGTCGCTCGCGATCCTCGGTGATCGTCAGCGCGCTCTCGGCGCCTTTCGATCCCTTGTCGGCCTGCGCCCGCAGCTTGCCGCGCGACGAGGCGGTGAGCGCCGTCTCGCTGCCGGAGAAAAAGCCTGACAGGACCAGCAGCGCCAGGATCGCCGCGACCGTCGTCCAGAAGGTCGTGTCGAGAAGCGACATTGTCAGCGGACCCCGGCCCTTCCGCGGGTCCGTTCGGGAGCGCAGGCGTCACGAGTGCGGCGGGATCCGCAAGATCGGGGGGTCATGAGCAGGTCATGGCTGCAACGGCATCTGGACTGCCAGTATGGCGCCCACCGCGCGGCTGGCAAGCATCCTGCGTCTTGTTGCCAAGAAAAACCCCGCACCGTTGCAGGCGCGGGGCAGTTGCGTGTCTGGTCTGCGGGTCAGGTTCCCCAGGTGCGCACCGGGCCGCAATCCATATGCGTGAAGTCCGAGCGCGAGTACCGACCTACGCCGCCTGCACGGCAGGCCGCCGCTGCGCGCGCCACCTGCGCGACGGAACGCGAGCGCATCCGAAGGTCGGCCGCCTGGCCGATCGTGTGGCGCGAATTCTGCGCGACGTTGCGTGAACGCGCGCGGAGCATCGCGTTGGTCTGCGGCGAGCGATAGCCCGAAAGCAGGTTGTAGGGCTCGTCGACATCGAGAAGCCGGTGCGCCGCGGCCATTATGTCGAGTGTGCGGGCATCGATCCGGTGCACCTGGTTGTCGCGCCAGTCGCGGAAGAAGAAGTTGATCTCGTTGAGAACTTCAGGGATGTAGTCACCGTCCACCCAGTAGACCGCGTCCATCACCTCGCCCGTGCGGCCGGAATAGACCCGTAGCCGGCGTATGTCGCCGGCGCCGCGGAGGAAGGAGAATGCGTTTGCGTAGGTCGGAGCGGCGCTTACTGCGGTTGCGGCGAAAATGCCCAAGAGGGCGCGCCGGGAAAACCCGGTTGTGTCGTTCCGTTCCATGATCAGTCCTGTCCCATCCCGGTGATGCTCGTTCCTGCCTTCTGGCCTGGCTTCATCTCGTCCCCCTTCTGGGTCGTCGCACGGGTCGTCGCGCGTCTTCCGGGGGCCGGGCGGCCAGGCGCATTTTCTGTCGCCTCTGATGCCCTCTTGCCACATTCGTGTGGCAGGCCCAAGCCCGGAATCGCACGGATGGGTTTGCAAGTTGCAGAATAGGCGGGATTTTGCTGACACGAGCTTAACCGATCGCGGTCAGTCTCGATCCATCGTGGGCGGGATTACCTCACGGCTTCGTGATTCCCGCGGTGCAGGAAACTTGGCCATGCTGGGCGAGTGAGCGGAAAAGTGCCGATCGGACCTGCCGTCGGAGATGCGGGCGAGTGATCGCAGATGGGGATTGAGATGCAAGGAATTCGGACGGGCGGCCGCGATCGTTTGCGCGCGGCACTGGCGGGGATGCTTCTTGGAACTGGGGTCGTGCTTGCCGCCGTGCCGACGCTGTTCCTGCCGCAGGGTGCCGCGGCGCAGAGCTTTCCCGCGTTCCGCCAGGCGCTAGCCGAGGGGGTGGCCGCGAACCCTGCGCTCGCCGCCTTCTACCGCGAGACCGATTTCGCGCCGATCTGGACCGGCGCGGAGCATGCCGCGCGGCGCACGGCGCTGGTCACGGCGCTGGCGACGGCCGCCGATCATGGGCTGCCGGCGCGGCGCTACGACCTTCCGGGCCTGCTCGAGGTCTTCAAGGCGGTCGAGAGCGAGCGCGATCGCGGCCTCGCCGAGGCCCGGGCGAGCCTCGCCTTCGTGCAATATGCGCGCGATCTCTCGAGTGGGGTGCTGGAGCCGCGCGCGATCGTCGAACAGATCGTGCGCGAAGTGCCGCGCCCGGACATCACTCGCCTGATGCACGACTTCGCCGCCGCCGAACCGGTCAGCTTCATGCGCAACCTGGCGCCGCGTGCGCCGGAATATGCGCGCCTGATCCGCGCCAAGCGCCTGCTCGACGCGCAGATCGCGCAAGGCGGCTGGGGGCCGCGGGTGCAGGCGAATGCCCTGCGCCCGGGCGAGACCGGCGACGGGGTCATCGCGTTGCGCAACCGCCTGATCGCGATGGGCTACATGCCGCGGGTCGCCACCGCGCGCTATGACGGGGCGATGCAACGCGCGGTGCAGGCCTTCCAGATCGCGCACGGAATAGAGCCCGACGGGATTGCCGGGCGCGACACGCTGGCGGCGATCAATGTCGAGCCCGAGATGCGCCGGCGCGCGATGATCGTCGCGCTGGAGCGCGAGCGCTGGCTGAACATCGAGCGTGGTGAACGGCATATCTGGGTGAACCTCGCCGATTTCCACGCGCGCATCGTCGATCATGACCGCGTGACGCTCGAGACGCGGGCAGTCGTCGGAGCGCAGCAATCCGACATGCAGACGCCCGAATTCTCGCACCGCATGACCTATCTCGAGCTCAATCCGGACTGGACGTTGCCGCGCTCGATCGTCGCGCGCAGTTACTGGAACGGGCTGGTCAATGGCGGGCACCGCTATCTGCAGATCGTCGACTCCCGCGGCCGGGTGGTGCCGCGCGAGGCCGTGAACTTCGCCGCCTATTCGCCGCGCAACTTCCCGTTCGAGGTGCGCCAGCCGCCAGGGCCGACCAATCCGCTGGGGCAGGTGAAGTTCATGTTCCCCAACCCGTACGCGATCTACCTGCACGACAGCCCGGCGCGACAGCTTTTCCGGACAACGGTGCGCACCCATTCCTCGGGCTGCGTGCGGCTCCATGACCCCGAGGATTTCGCCTACGAGTTGCTGTCGCGGCAAACCGACGATCCGGTGAACCTCTATCAGCGCACGCTTCGCAGGGGAAACCTGCAGCGCATCTATCTCGAGGAACCCGTTCCGATCCATCTGGTCTACCGGACGGCCTTCACCTCGGTGGATGGCGAGATGAACTATCGCAACGATGTCTACGGCCGCGACGCGCGGATCTACGAGGCGCTGCGCGCGGCGGGGGTGGAAACGCGGCCGGCGCAGAGCTAAACGGGGATGCGGCCGGCGAGGCCGCACCAGCCGGAGGTCGCCATGCCCTTTCGCCTGTCCGAGATCGCCCAGGCGCTGGGTGCGCGGCTGGAGGGTCGCGGCGACATCGAGATCGTGCGCGCCGCCGAGCCTGCCGATGCCGACGCGGGGGCGCTGGCGATGGCGATGGCGCCCGAATATGCTGAGGGGCTGTCCCGAGGTGGGGCACGTGCAGCGCTGCTCTGGGAAGGTGCGGACTGGCGCGCGCTGGGGCTTGAGGCCGCGCTTTACGTGCCGCGACCGCGCTTCGCGATGGCCGGGATCACGCGCCTGCTCGATCCTGGTCCCGGGATCGCCCCGGGCATCCATCCAAGCGTGGTGATCGACCCGGAAGCGGAGATCGCGGCGGATGTCGCTATCGGGCCCCTGGCGGTGATCGGCCGCGGCGCGCGGATCGGGACCGGGGCGCGGATCGGGCCGCTCTGCCACATCGCCGAAGCGGTGGAACTGGGGGAGGGGGCGCTGCTCCACGCGGGCGTGCGGATCGGCGCGCGGGTGCGGATCGGTGCGCGCGTCATCGCCCAACCCGGTGCGGTGATCGGTGCCGACGGGTTCTCCTTCGTCACGCCGGAGGTATCCGCAGTCGAATCGGTACGCGCAACCCTCGGCGACCGGGGTGAAACGCAGGGTCAGTCCTGGGTTCGGATCCACTCGCTGGGCGCGGTGCGGCTCGGCGACGACGTCGAGATCGGTGCCAACACGACGATCGATCGCGGCACGATCCGCGATACGGAAATCGGCTCGGGGACGAAGATCGACAACCTGGTGCAGGTCGGGCACAATGCCCGCATCGGGCGCGATTGCCTGATTTGCGGGCAGGCGGGTGTCGCCGGATCGGCGCAGATCGGCGACCGGGTGGTGCTGGGCGGGCGCACGGCTGTCAGCGACCACATCACGCTGGGCGACGATGTCGTCACCGGCGGCGGCACAGGCGTGCTGTCGGACGTGCCTGCCGGACGGGTCATGTTCGGCACGCCGGCGACGAGGATGGAAACCCAGATCGAGATCTACAAGGCGCAGCGCCGCCTGCCGCGGCTCATGGCCCAGTTCGCCGAACTGCAGCGAACGGTGCGGGAACTGGTCGCGCGAGGCGAGGCGTCGCGCGACCGCTGAGCTTGGCGCCCGCCGGCGCCGACCTCGGTCACTCCGCCGGCATGCGCGCCTGCAGGTCCTCGAAGGCGGCCGTGAAGCCCATGAGCGAGACCGGGATCTCGATCGGTTCGTTGACCGCGGCGTAATGCGCGATCGTGACGAAGGCGTTGGCGCCGCGCTGCATTGCCGTAACCTCGCTGGAGTCCAGCCCGAGTTGAGCGACGCAGCCGAACACCGCGCAGAACGCGAAAGGTTCCTGTCGCGGTTGGCTGTCATCGATGCGGAAGCCCAGCCCGGTCGGCAGGAAGGTCTCGAGCGGCGTGATAATCGTGGCGCCGGCGGCGGCGGCGGCGTCAGCCGGCAGGGGCACGACATAAATCTCGGCGATCGGCTCCCCTTCAAGCTCGAGAGGTTGGATCATCTCGCACATTTCCTGGCCGTTCTCGCCGAACTGGTTGCAGACGATCTGCCAGTCGCGATGGGTCGCAGCGATCACCGGTTCGCCCTCGCGCTGGATGGCGGGCTCAACGGGCATCTCATCAGTGTCGGGCGCCTCTTCCTGCGCCAGGGCGGCGCCGGGCAATGCCAGTGCCAGACAGATGGACGCGGCGCGGAGGATGGGGGTCGAAAGCATGTCGCGAGCCTCTCGGTTTTCTGCTCGCGGCGGCCTAGCATGCCCCGGATCGGGTGTCAGCAGAAAACGGCGTGAGCGGCGCAAGAGAACCCGGAAACGTCGTGGATCCCACGCCTTCACAAGCGAAAAGGGCCCGCAGAATGGACCCTTTTCGTCGTTCTCCCTGCCGGACTGGCCGACTTATCGGTCCGGACGCTAGGCAGAAAACCCCGGCGCGTCAACAAAAAAACCGCACCCGGAGGTGCGGTCAGTTTGTAGAGATGTTTATCGTCGGCAAACCGCTGACGGATCGAGCATTGCCTGCCCCGCAGGGCGATCCCTGGCCGCATCATTCGACTACGCCCGAAGGATCGGCATGTCGTCCCTTTGCCTTTCGCAGCCTGACGACCGTTGTTCTGCACCTTCGCAGAGGAGGGTTAACAAGCTGTGGGGCGCCCGTCTCCGCCTGCCGCCGACCGTTCACCAAGTCGCGCAGGCGAGTTCCTGCGGGGTCAGCCTTTCAGCGCGGCGATGTCCTCGGGGTTGCCGACGGCGTGGACCACGGCAGCCCGGTCGATGCGCCGGATCATACCCGAAAGCGCCTTTCCCGCGCCGATTTCCCAGAAGGTGTCGACCTCGCGGGCGATCATCCATTCGACCGATTCTCGCCAGCGCACGACGCCGGTGACCTGCTCGACCAGCAGCGCGCGGATGGTGTCCGGCGCCTCGACCGCCTCGGCGCGGACGTTGGCGACGAGCGGGACGCGCGGCGCGCGAATCTCGACCTCGGCGAAGGCGGCTTGCATCGCCTCGGCGGCGGGTTGCATCAGTGCGCAGTGGAAGGGGGCCGAGACGGGCAGCATCACCGCCCGCTTCGCGCCTTTCGCCTTGGCAAGTTCCACCGCGCGCTCGACGGCGGCGCGGTTGCCCGAGACGACGACCTGTGCCGGGTCGTTGTCGTTGGCCGCCTGGCAGACCTCGCCCTGCGCGGCCTCGGCGGCGACGGCGGCGGCCGCGGCGAGGTCGAGGCCGAGGAGCGCCGCCATCGCCCCGTTCCCCACCGGTACTGCCTGCTGCATCGCGCGTCCGCGGATGCGCAGTAGCCTCGCGGTGTCGGCGATGCTCAGCGCCCCGGCCGCCGCCAGCGCCGAATATTCGCCCAGCGAATGCCCGGCGACATAGGCGGCGTCGGTGACGGCGAAGCCCTCGGCCTCGAGCGCGCGCATCGCGGCGAGCGAGGTGGCCATCAGCGCCGGCTGGGCGTTGGCGGTGAGCGTCAGATCCTCGATCGCGCCCTCCCAGATCAGCGCCGAGAGCTTCTCGTCCAGAGCCGCATCCACCTCGTCGAACACAGCCCGCGCTGCCGGATACGCCCTGGCCAGTGCCTGACCCATGCCGATGCTCTGGGCCCCCTGGCCGGGAAAGACGAAGGCACGGGTCATGGCGGTCTCCTCCTGCTGCAGCGCGTGGATGACCGCCTTCCTAATCCGCAACCGCGCGGAAGGAAACGCCCCTATTCGGCCGCCTCGCGCCGCGCCGATTCCGACCCGGCGAGGAGATAGTCGCGCGTGATCGGCACCGCGTCGCGGCGGCGGGCCAGTTGCAGCTGGTAGACGCAGTTGATTCCGTGACGGAAGCTCTGTTCCGATCCGGCCAGGTAGAAGCGCCACATCCGGCAGAAGCGCTCGTCATAGAGTGCGCGTGCCCGCGCCTCGTTGGCGGTGAAGCGGGCGTACCAGTGACGAAGCGTCTCGGCATAGTGCAGCCGCAGCACCTCGATGTCGCAGGGCCAGAGCGACTCCTTCTCGATCGCGGCCATCATCTCGGAGAGCGCCGGAATGTAGCCGCCGGGGAAGATGTACTTCAGGATCCAGGGGTTGCTGGCCGCGGGCGGGGTGACGCGCCCGATCGTGTGGATGAGCGCCACGCCGTCCTCGGTCAGCCGGTCGCGGATGGTGCGGAAATAGGCGCGGAACTGCGGCGCGCCGACATGTTCGAACATGCCCACCGAAACGATCCGGTCGAACTGCCCCTCGACCGCGCGGTAGTCCATCAGTTCAAACCGGACCCGATGCGCGAGCCCGGCCTTTTCGGCGCGTTCGCGTGCGAGTTTCAGTTGCTCCTCGGAAAGCGTGATACCCAGCACCTCGGCCCCGTGATCGCGGGCGAGCGTGAGCGCCATGCCGCCCCAGCCGCAGCCGATGTCGAGCACGCGCATCCCCGGCTCAAGCCGCAGCTTCGTCGCGATCAGCGCCTTCTTGGCCTCTTGCGCAGCGTCGAGCGACATGTCGGGGCGGGCGAAATAGGCGCAGGAGTACTGCCGGTCGGTGTCGAGGAAGAGATCGTAGAGCCCGCCCGAGAGATCGTAGTGATGCGCCACGTTGCGCCGCGCCCGCGGAGAGGGGTTGAACTGCTGAACGGCGCGCAGGAAATGGCGCAGGGACTCGCGCATGCGCGAGACGCTTCCGGGCATGCCCGCTTCCATGTTGCGATACGCGAGTTCCAGAAGTCCGTGCAGGTCGTCACCAGCGATCTCCAGCGTGCCGTCCATCCAGGCCTCGCCCACCGCCAGTTGCGGATTCAGGATCAGCCGTCGCGGAAGCGCGGGGTCGCACAGACGAAGCCTCACCTCGGGCCGGCCCGTGCCATAATCTCGCTGTGTGCCGTCCGGCAGCGTCAGGTGCAGCGTGCCGTGACGGACGAACTGGCGCAGGATCCGGTCAAGCCATCGGCTCCACATCGCAGACCTCTCTTCAGTTCGTGGCCGAAAAGAACGTCACCTGACAATCTAGTGAGCGCATGCCAGACTTGCAATCTCTGCGTTCCCGCTTCGGCGCCCCCTTGCGCGAGCGGCTCGACCCTGTATAAGGCCGCATTCCTGCCGCATATCCCGTATCCGGCGCAGGCTCTCGTGGGCAGAGCGCGGCAGGTGATCGCTCTGCCTTGTGAAATGCGCCCCGACAGAACTGGAGACAGCATGCCGCTCTACGAGCATGTGATGATCGCGCGTCAGGACCTGTCCAGCGCGCAGGCCGAGGGTCTGGTCGACCATTTCTCGGCCGTCCTTTCGGACAATGGCGGCAAGATCGTCGGCACCGAATACTGGGGTGTGAAGACGATGGCCTACAAGATCAACAAGAACCGCAAGGGTCACTACGCCTTCCTGCGCAGCGACGCGCCGGCCGAGGCGGTACAGGAGATGGAGCGTCTCGCCCGGCTGCACGACGACGTGATGCGCGTGCTGACCGTCAAGGTCGAGGCGCATGACGAGGGTCCCTCGGTACAGATGCAGAAGCGCGACGACCGCGGTGACCGCGGCGACCGCCCGCGTCGCTGATCGATCAGGAAAGGAAACATCATGGCCGCAAGACCGTTTTTCCGCCGCCGCAAGGTCTGCCCCTTCTCGGGCGAGAACGCGCCGAAGATCGATTACAAGGACGTCCGGCTGCTGCAGCGCTACATCTCCGAGCGCGGCAAGATCGTCCCCTCGCGCATCACCGCCGTGTCGTCCAAGAAGCAGCGGGAACTGGCACGCGCGATCAAGCGCGCGCGCTTCCTGGCGCTGCTTCCCTACGCCGTCAAATAAGGAGCCCGCCATGCAGGTCATTCTTCTGGAACGCGTGGCCAAGCTGGGCCAGATGGGCGACGTGGTGAAGGTGCGCGACGGCTACGCGCGCAACTTCCTGCTGCCCCAGGGCAAGGCGCTGCGTGCCTCCGAGTCGAACCTCAAGGCCTTCGAGTCGCAGAAGGCGCAGCTCGAGGCGCGCAATCTCGAAACCCGCAAGGAAGCCGAGGCGCTTGCCGTGAAACTCGATGGCACGAACCACGTGGTCATCCGCTCGGCCTCGGAAGCCGGCGCGCTCTACGGCTCGGTCACGCCGCGCGACATCGCCGATGCATTGCTGGAGGCGGGCTTCAGCGTCGAGCGCAAGCAGATCGTTCTGAACGCGCCGATAAAGACGCTGGGTCTGCACGCGGTTGGCGTGACGCTACATCCCGAGGTCGATGCGACCGTGACGATAAACGTTGCGCGCTCCTCCGAGGAGGCCGAGCTTC
Organism: Paracoccaceae bacterium; assembly: GCA_007131945.1. Classification (GTDB taxonomy): domain Bacteria; phylum Pseudomonadota; class Alphaproteobacteria; order Rhodobacterales; family Rhodobacteraceae; genus Pararhodobacter. The sequence continues at coordinate 13,579 of SLPP01000180.1, forward strand.
AGGCCTCTGGCAAGTCGATCCAGGATCTGGCCGCGGAGGAAGAAGCCGCCGCCGAATTCGAGATCGCCGAGCTGTTCGAGGATATCGGCGGCGCCGCGAGCGAAGAGCCGCAACTCTGAGGCATTCGCCGTCGAGTGGACGTGGCGCGCCCCGAAGTTCCTGCGCGCCACGATTTACCTGATTCGTCTTGCGGGCTTGCCGTGCAGGGCAATCTCGCATATATGACATGAAAACCCATTCTGATTCCTGAATGCCGAGAAAGGTCGCGCCGATGATGCCGCAGACCAAGATGGAGACAGCACTCGATGAGGCGCGCGCTCTGCCGGCCGAGAATATGGTCGAGCAGGCGAAAACCGCATCGAACCTGCTCAAGGCGCTCGCGCATGAAGGGCGACTCCTTATCCTGTGCCATCTGGCATCCGGAGAGAAGTCGGTCTCTGAACTCGAGGAATTCCTCGACGCGCGTCAGGCAGCAGTGAGCCAGCAACTCGCGCGGCTGCGGCTCGAGGGGCTCGTCACCAGCCGGCGCGAGGGCAAGTCGATCTATTACGCGCTGGGTGATCCCAAGGCCGCACGTGTGATCAATCTGCTCTACGACATGTTTTGTGAAGAGGCCGACTGACCGGCAGCAAAGCCCGGCTTCGGATCTCGTTTTTCGCGCTTGCAGGAAAGAAAGTCTACCCGTCGCGATCGGTCGATCGAGACGCAGGGCCGCGCTGTGCCCGGATTGAAGGCGGTCGTCGCGCGCATGTCTCCTCGAACGCCGCAGGCAGGCGCGCCGCTGCGGTCAGTTCGCGCTGATCGGGCCAGATCCGCAGCGCCAGCCGGACGAGTGGCGCGATCCGTCCCAGGCGGCGGACCAGCCTGGTGCCGGCGTCCACGGCGGCCTGTGGCGCCTCGTTGCGGTAGGTCTCGACCGCGGACGTGACGGCCGCGCCGTCATCGGGGCGGATTTCGAGAATGGAGTGCAGAAGTATCGCCCAGTCGAGGCCCATCGCGCGTGCCGTCACCGGTGCCGCGAATCGCTCGAGATCGATAAGGCGCGCCTTGTTCCCGTCCCAGCAGATGTCACGCAGCTTCGGGCGCCCGTGGCGGGCGCCGGCGCGATGCAGGGCGGCAAGTGTCCTTGCGGCGGCGGCGGTCAACTCGGCCGAGTCCGATCGTTCACCCTCGGCGAGGATCCGGTCGAGCGGCTGGCCAGCATCCTCGGTTACAAGGAAATCGGCACCGGAAGCCAGGATCTTCGGAGCCGGCACGTCATGTTCGGCAAGGAAGTGCAGCCCAGCGATGTCGTTGGCCAACGCGCGCCGCGGATCGCCCTTCTGCAGCCGCCAGCGCAGAGACTTCCGTCGCTCGGGCCGCTTCAGCCAGAGCGTCGTGCCATAGAGTTCGAGACGCTCGATGCGCGCCTGCCGACCCGCCGGCCGGGACTGTAGCGCGGCGATCCTGTCATGCACGAGATCGGCCGTCACGATCTGCCCTGCCGTTCGCATCCGCGGACCTTCGCCAGCCCGTCACAAGGCGACGGTTTCACCTCAGTACCATGAAACCCCGATGACGCAAACGACCTACGGTGCGGCTCGCTGAGGCCCCATGTGCGACTTTCGGCGCCGGGATCGCTTTCGCGCGCTCCCCGCGATGCCGAAAGGCACATTGTGATCACACGTTTTGCGGCTGTGATCACGTTAGCGCAAAATCTTGACCCGAAGGCGTACCGGCAGCGATTTACCCGTTCCGATACCGCGCGATTCATGCCAAGAGCGCGACAAATCGCAGCAGACGGGGACAGTCGCGGTGAACATTCACGAATACCAAGCCAAGGGCCTGCTTCGCAGCTACGGGGTGCCGGTCTCTGACGGGCGCGTCGTCTTTCGCGCGGAAGAGGCGAAGACCGCCGCGGGCGAACTCGACGGCCCGCTCTGGGTGGTCAAGGCGCAGATCCATGCCGGTGGTCGCGGCAAGGGCAGCTTCAAGGAGGCCTCAGCCGGCGAGAAGGGCGGCGTGCGGCTCGCCAGATCGGTGGAGGAGGCGGCCGAGCACGCCAACGCGATGCTGGGCCGGACGCTGGTCACGCACCAGACCGGCCCCGTCGGCAAGCAGGTCAACCGCATCTATGTCGAGGACGGTTCGGAAATCGCGCGCGAGCTCTATCTCGCCGTGCTCGTCGATCGCGGGTCGAGCCGGATCTCCTTCGTCTGCTCGACCGAGGGCGGCATGGACATCGAGGAGGTCGCCGCCTCGAGCCCCGAGAAGATCCTCAGCTTCACCATCGACCCCGCGACCGGCATCCAGGGCTTCCACGGCCGCCGCGTTGCCTTCGCGCTGGGGCTGGAGGGCAAGCAGGTCAAGCAATGCGTCGATCTGGTAGGCAAGCTCTACAGGCTCTTCGTCGAGCGCGACGCCGAGATGGTCGAGATCAATCCGCTGATCGTGACCACCGACGGCGACTTGAAATGCCTCGACGCGAAGATGGGCTTCGACTCGAACGCGCTCTATCGTCAGCCGGAGATTCTCGCCCTGCGCGACGAGACCGAGGAGGATCCGAAGGAGCTCGCCGCCTCCAAGTTCGATCTCAACTACATCGCGCTCGACGGCGAGATCGGCTGCATGGTCAATGGCGCGGGCCTCGCCATGGCGACGATGGACATCATCAAGCTCTATGGTGCCGAACCGGCGAACTTCCTCGATGTCGGTGGGGGTGCGAGCAAGGAGAAGGTGACCGAGGCCTTCAAGATCATCACGTCGGATCCGAACGTGAAGGGGATTCTCGTCAACATCTTCGGCGGCATCATGCGCTGCGATATCATCGCCGAAGGCGTGATCGCCGCGGTGAAGGAAGTCGGCCTCGAGGTGCCGCTGGTCGTCCGGCTCGAGGGCACGAATGTCGAGAAGGGCAAGGCGATCATCAACGAATCCGGGCTCAACGTCATCGCCGCCGACAACCTGTCGGACGCGGCGGAAAAGATCGTCAAGGCGGTGAAGGGGTAAGCGGCATGGCCATTCTCGTAGACCAGAACACCAGGGTAATCTGCCAGGGCTTCACCGGCAGCCAGGGGACCTTCCATTCCGAACAGGCCATCGCCTATGGCACGAAGATGGTCGGCGGTGTGACGCCGGGCAAGGGCGGGACCGAGCATCTCGGTCTGCCGGTCTTCAACTCGGTGCACGAGGCGAAGGCGAAGACCGGGGCGAATGCCTCGGCGATCTACGTACCGCCGCCCTTTGCCGCCGACTCGATCCTGGAGGCGATCGACGCCGGGATGGAGCTCATCGTCTGCATCACCGAGGGGATTCCGGTCCTCGACATGATGAAGGTAAAGCGCGCGTTGGAAGGGTCGACAAGCCGGCTCGTCGGGCCCAACTGCCCCGGCGTCATCACGCCCGAGGCCTGCAAGATCGGCATCATGCCCGGCCATATCCACAAGCGCGGCTCGGTCGGCGTTGTCAGCCGCTCGGGCACGCTGACCTACGAGGCGGTGAAGCAGACGACCGACATGGGGCTCGGCCAGTCCACCGCCGTCGGCATCGGCGGCGACCCGATTAAGGGCACCGAGCATATCGACGTGCTCGACATGTTCCTTGCCGATGACGAGACGACCTCGATCATCATGATCGGCGAGATCGGCGGGACCGCCGAGGAAGAGGCGGCCGAGTTCCTGACCGAGCAGAAGAGGAAGGGCCGCTGGAAGCCGGTCGCGGGCTTCATCGCCGGGCGCACCGCGCCGCCGGGCCGGCGCATGGGCCATGCCGGCGCCATCGTTGCCGGTGGCAAGGGTGACGCCGAGTCCAAGATCGAGGCGATGCGCCGGGCCGGTATCATCGTCGCCGACAGCCCCGCGACGCTGGGCGAGGCGGTCAAGAAGGCGATCGAGGGCTGATCCGAACCGGGGCCGCGCGCCCCTCCCGGCCCGCAGGGGCCCGACATCCACAGGTGCAGCGATGACCGAGCACTCTCCGAACGAACAGTTCCATGCTTCCAGTTTCCTGCAGGGGGCGAACGCCGAATACATCGACCGGATGCACGCACGCTACGTGCAGAACCCCGACAGCGTCGATGCGCAGTGGGCAGCGTTCTTCCGGGCGCTTGGCGACGATCCGGTGGATGCGACGCGCCAGGCCACCGGGCCGAGCTGGGCGCGCGAGGACTGGCCGCCGAAGCCCTCGGACGAGCTGACCGCGGCGCTGACCGGCGAATGGCCCGCCGCGCCCGCGGCGAAGGAGGCCCGTGCGGCGGGAGACAAGATCAAGGCCAGGGCGCAGGAAGCCGGCATCGAGGTCACCGACAGCCAGGTCCAGCGCGCTGTGGTCGACAGCCTGCGGGCGCTGATGATCATCCGCGCCTACCGGATCCGCGGCCATCTGGTCGCCGATCTGGATCCGCTGGGCATGCGCGACGAGACCCCGCATCCCGAGCTTGACCCGAAGTCCTACGGCTTCACCGAGGCCGATTACGACCGGCCGATCTTCATCGACAACGTGCTCGGGCTCGAGGTCGCCTCGCTGCGGCAGATCGTCGACATACTCAAGCGCACCTATTGCGGCACCTTCGCGCTGCAGTTCATGCACATCTCGGACCCCGAACAGGCCGCCTGGCTGAAAGAGCGGATCGAGGGTTACGGCAAGGAGATCAGCTTCACCCGGCAGGGGCGGCGCGCGATCCTCAACAAGCTCGTCGAAGCCGAGGGATTCGAGAAGTTCCTGCATGTGAAATACATGGGCACCAAGCGCTTCGGCCTCGACGGGGCTGAGGCGGTGATCCCGGCGATGGAGCAGATCATCAAGCGCGGCGGTGCGCTCGGCGTGAAGGAGATCGCGATCGGCATGCCGCATCGGGGGCGCCTGAACATCCTGGCGAACGTGATGGGCAAACCCTACCGCGCCATCTTCAACGAGTTCCAGGGCGGCAGTTTCAAGCCCGAGGACGTGGACGGTTCGGGCGACGTGAAATACCATCTCGGTGCCTCGTCGGACCGTGAATTCGACGGCAATGTCGTGCATCTCAGCCTGACCGCGAACCCTTCGCATCTGGAGGCGGTGAATCCGGTCGTGCTGGGCAAGGTCCGCGCCAAGCAGGACCAGCAGAATGACATCGAGCGCCGCGCGGTGCTGCCGGTCCTGCTGCATGGCGACGCGGCCTTCGCCGGCCAGGGGGTCGTCGCCGAGTGCTTCGGCATGTCGGGCCTGCGCGGACACCGCACCGGCGGCACGATGCACATCATCGTCAACAACCAAATCGGCTTCACCACGGCACCGCATTTCTCGCGCTCCTCGCCCTATCCGACCGATATCGCGCTGATGGTCGAGGCGCCGATCTTCCACGTCAACGGTGACGACCCCGAGGCCGTGGTCCATGCCGCCAAGGTCGCCACCGAGTTCCGCCAGCAATTCGGCAAGGACGTGGTCATCGACATCTTCTGCTATCGCCGCTTCGGTCACAACGAAGGTGACGAGCCGATGTTCACCAACCCGCAGATGTACAACCGCATCAAGCGGCACAAGACCACGCTGCAACTCTATACCGAGCGGCTGGTCGAGGATGGCCTCATCCCCGAGGGCGAGATCGACGACATGAAGGCCGCCTTCCAGGCGCATCTGAACGAGGAGTTCGAGGCCGGCAAGGAATTCCGTCCCAACAAGGCCGACTGGCTCGACGGACGCTGGAAGGCGATGCGGCCGAAGGAGCTGGACAGCTACCAGCGCGGCCAGACCTGGATCTCCGCCGAGACCATGGCCGAGATCGGCGCCGCGCTCACCCGTTATCCGAACGACTTCGACCTGCACAAGACGGTGGCCCGTCAGCTTGTGGCCAAGAAGAAGATGTTCGACACCGGCGAAAACTTCGACTGGGCGACCGCCGAGGCGCTGGCCTTCGGCTCGCTTCTCGTCGAAGGCTTTCCGGTGCGGCTCGCCGGTCAGGACAGCGCGCGGGGCACCTTCAGCCAGCGGCATTCGGCGTTCGTCGACCAGACGACCGAGGAACGCTACTACCCGCTAAATCACATCCGGGCGGGGCAGTCGCGCTACGAGGTCATCGACTCGATGCTCTCGGAATACGCTGTCCTCGGGTTCGAATACGGCTATTCGCTGGCCGAACCCAACGCGCTGGTGATGTGGGAAGCGCAGTTCGGCGACTTTGCCAACGGCGCGCAGATCATGTTCGACCAGTTTGTCAGTTCGGGTGAATCGAAATGGCTGCGCATGTCGGGGCTCGTCTGCCTGCTGCCCCACGGTTTCGAGGGGCAGGGGCCCGAACATTCCTCGGCCCGGCTCGAACGCTTCCTGCAGATGTCGGCCGAGGAGAACTGGATTGTCGCCAACTGCACGACCCCGGCCAACTATTTCCACATCCTGCGCCGGCAGATGCACCGTGACTTCCGCAAGCCGCTGATCCTGATGACTCCGAAATCGCTTCTGCGTCATCCGCTCTGCATCAGCCGGGCCGAGGACTTCACCGACGGTTCGACCTTCCACCGCGTGCTCTGGGACGATGCCGAGAAGGGCATTTCCGAGACCAAGCTGAAGCCTGACGACAAGATCCGGCGCGTTGTGATGTGCTCGGGCAAGGTCTATTTCGACCTTCTCGCCGAGCGTGATGCGCGCGGCATCGACGACATCTACCTGCTGCGCGTCGAGCAGCTCTATCCGCTACCGGCCCAGTCGCTGCGCCATGAACTCGAGCGGTTCAAGTCGGCCGAAATGGTCTGGTGCCAGGAAGAACCGAAGAACCAGGGATCGTGGTTCTTCATGGAGCCCAACCTGGAATGGGTCCTGAACCAGATCGGCGCCAAACACAACCGCCCGCGGTATGTCGGGCGCAGTTCTGCCGCCTCGCCCGCGACCGGGCTGGCATCGCGGCACAAGGCACAACAGGATGCGCTGGTGAACGAGGCGCTGTCTTTCGAGGGGAACTGACGCATGAGTATCGAAGTCCGCGTGCCCACTCTGGGCGAAAGCGTATCGGAAGCCACCATTGCCACGTGGTTCAAGAAGCCCGGCGACTCGGTCGCCGCAGATGAAATGCTGTGCGAGCTGGAAACCGACAAGGTCACGGTCGAGGTGCCGGCCCCGGCCGGCGGCGTCCTGAGCGAGATCGTCGCCGCCGAGGGCGAGACGGTCGGTGTGAACGCGCTCCTGGCGACGATAGCCGAGGAGGGCGCGGCCGGTCCCGAGGAGACGAAACCGCGCCCGGGCAAGGAAAAAGCCGCGCAGGAAGTGGCCGGTGACGAGGCGCCGACGAAGACGGCCGCACCCGGCGGGGCGGAGGCGGGCGAGTCGGTGACGGTCAAGGTCCCCGCCCTGGGCGAGAGCGTCTCGGAGGCGACGGTGGCGACCTGGTTCAAGAAGGTGGGCGAGACCGTCGCGCAGGACGAGATGCTGTGCGAGCTGGAAACCGACAAGGTCTCGGTCGAGGTCCCGGCCCCGGCCGCGGGCATCCTGAGCGAGATCCTGGCCGAGGCGGGCACGACGGTCGCCGCCGGCGGCGATCTGGCGGTGATCGGCGGTGCGGTGGCCGCGAAGCCCGGCGCGAAGGCGGATGAGGCGCGAGTCGAGCCGAAAGGCGATGCCGCCGCGCAGAAGCGACCGGCGGATGTCGAGGACGCGCCTTCGGCGCGCAAGATGATGGCCGAGAAGGGTGTCTCGCGCGACCAGGTTGCGGCCTCGGGCCGCGACGGGCGGGTGATGAAGGAGGACGTGCAGAAGGCGATTGCGGCGGCGTCCGAAGCTCCGGCTGCGGCCCCGGCGGCTGCGCCGGCCGTGCCCGCCCCCTCCGCTGCCCCATCGGCGCCGCCGCGCGGGCCGGTTCCGGCCGAGGACGCCGCGCGCGAGGAGCGGGTGAAGATGACGCGGCTGCGCGCCACCATCGCCCGCCGGCTGAAGGATGCGCAGAACACGGCCGCGATGCTGACCACCTACAACGAGGTGGACATGTCCGGCATCATGGAGCTGCGCAACGCCTACAAGGACGCCTTCGAGAAGAAGCACGGCGTGAAGATGGGATTCATGTCCTTCTTCGTGAAGGCCTGCTGCCACGCGCTGAAGGAAGTGCCCGAGGTCAATGCCGAGATCGACGGGCAGGACATCGTCTACAAGAACTACGTCCACATGGGCGTGGCGGTGGGCACGCCGACGGGCCTCGTCGTGCCGGTGGTGCGCGATGCCGACCAGATGGGCTTCGCCGCGATCGAGAAGAAGATCGCCGAACTCGGCGCCCGCGCGCGCGACGGCAAGCTGTCGATGGCCGAAATGCAGGGCGGCTCGTTCACCATCTCGAACGGCGGGGTCTATGGCTCGCTGATGTCCAGTCCGATCCTCAACCCGCCGCAATCGGGCATCCTCGGCATGCACAAGATCCAGGATCGGCCGATGGTGGTGAAGGGCCAGATCGTCATCCGCCCGATGATGTACCTGGCGCTGAGCTACGA
>SLPP01000226.1 GCA_007131945.1 Paracoccaceae bacterium
GCCGCAGAAGCCGCCGCAGCCGGCCATGTAGAAGCCGCCGTTCCACTCCGTCGGCAGGCGGATCTCGAAATTGATCGCCGGACGGATATAACCGCGCACCGAGCAGAATTCCGGCAGGTCGTCCGTGGCCGGGATGGTTACCGCCGACAGCAGGTTCACGTCGTTGATCCGCAGATCGGCCAGCGCGCGGCAGGCCTCGTCGGCAGCGGCCGGCGTTGCAAGCGCGGCCGCGACGCCAAGCGCGACGGCGGTGGAACGGTATCGCATGGTCTCCTCCCCTCGTTTCCCGCCACAGAGCTACAGAGGCAGGCGACTCGGGACAAGCGCTTTCGCCGCGACGGCGCAGCTTTCGTGCGCGATGCGGGCGGATGGCGCAATCTTGTTCCGGTTTCCGTTTCGCCCTGCGGCCGGTTATGATTGACGAGGGGCGGCCGGCGGCAACACGTGGCGCCGGCTCGGCGGTGCCGGGGAAAGGGTTTCCCTTCGGTTAACGTCGGAAAAGAAAGTTCAGTAAATCAATGCCTTGATATGGTTGCGCAAGTTGCGCAACCCCTTGCCGACCATCCCTCGCGCCGCCCTCTCAGCCGCGCGCCCCCTGGCCGCGGGCATAGACGTCCTCGTAGCGGATGATGTCGTCCTCGCCCAGGTAGCTGCCGGTCTGCACCTCGATCAGGGTCAGCGGCAGCTTGCCGGGATTCTCCAGCCGGTGCTTCGCGCCCAGCGGGATGAAGACCGACTGGTTCTCGCTCACCAGTTGCACCTTCGCGTCGATCGTCACCCGCGCCGTCCCTTCGACGACGATCCAGTGCTCGGCGCGGTGGTGGTGGCTCTGCAGGCTGAGCGCGGCGCCGGGATGGACCACGATCCGCTTGACCTGGAAGCGCGACCCGGCGACGAGGCTCTCGAACCAGCCCCAGGGGCGGAAGTCGCGCGGCGCCTCCTCGGCCTGGGGGGCGCCCTTCGCCTTCAGCGCGCTCACCGCCAGCCGCACGTCCTGCGCCCGGTCGCGATGCGCGACCAGCACCGCGTCGGGCATGGCGACGGCGATGATGTTCTCCAGCCCGATCCCGACCAGCTGCTGCTGCGGGTCCTCGGCGCGCAGCAGGCTGCCCGCGCAGTCGATCGCCGTCGCCGGGCCGTGGGTGACGACGCCGGCCGCGTCCGGGCCCGCCTCGCGCCAGACCGCCTCCCAGCCGCCGAGATCGGACCAGGTGCCGGCATAGGGCATCACCGCGAGCCGCGCGGCCTTTTCCATCACCGCGTAGTCGATCGAGATCGCGTCGATCCCCGACCAGGGCTCGGGCGCGAGTCGGGTGAAGCCGAGATCGCGCTCGGCGCCCTCGAGGGCCGCGCGCACCGCGGCGAGCATCGGCGCCGCATGCCGGGCGAAGGCCTCGATGATCGCGTCGGTCGAGAAGAGGAAGATGCCCGCGTTCCACAGATGCCGGCCGTCCGCCAGCATCTCGGCGGCGCGCGCCGCGTCCGGTTTCTCGACGAAGCGGCGCAGGGGCAGGGGGGCGGGGTCGGCATCCGGCCGCGGCGCGCCGTCGAGTTCCAGCCAGCCATAGCCGGTCTCGGGCCGGTCGGGGTGGATGCCGAAGGTGACGATGTCGCCCGCCTGCGCCGCCGGCGCCGCCGCATGGATGGCGGCGCGGAAGGCCGCGGCATCGGGGATCACGTGATCCGAGGGCGCGGCAAGCATCAGCGCGCCGGGGGCGTGGGCATGCAGCGCCAGCGCGCCGGCCAGGATCGCCGGGGCGGTGTTGCGGCCGTCGGGCTCGATCAGGATATCGGCCGCGGCGATCTCGCAGGCGGCGAGCTGCTCGGTGACGATGAAGCGGAAATCCGAAGCGGTGACCACGATCGGCGGGGCGAATCCCGGACCCGCCATCCGGCGCGCGGCCGACTGGAACAGGCTCTCGTCCCCGGCGATGCGCGCGAACTGCTTGGGATAGCTGCGCCGCGAGAGCGGCCAGAGCCGCGTGCCTGAGCCGCCGCAGAGAAGGAGGGGATGAATGGGCGCCGTCATGCGTCTTCCGTCGATTCGTGCCTCTTGCCCCGGCCGGCGACCGGGCAGGGACGTATCTTGCATACCGCGCGCGCCGAACCCAGCCCCGATTGCCACCGCCGCCCGGTGCGCTACTTTCGCGCCAACTGTCGGGGGAGTGGATGAAGATCACGTTGCTTGTCCTGGCGCTCCTGGCGCTTTTCGTGCTGTCCGTCGTGCTCTGGGTGCGGCTCGCGCCTTCCGATCCCGCGCGCTGGCATGTCGATCCCGCCACCGCGCCCGATCCCGCCACGCCCAATTTCGCCCGTGCCGAGCGGGTGGTCGCGCTGCCGCCGCATGAGGTCCGCGCCCGGCTCGACGCCATCGCCGCCGCCGAGGGCGCCACGGTCCTGGCCGAGGACGCGTCCGGAGTCACCTATCTCGCGCGCACCCGCCGCATGCGCTATCCCGACTATGTCAGCATCCGCCTCGACGATGCCGGTGACGGCACGACCCGGCTGCAGGCCTTCTCGCGGTCGCGCTTCGGCCGTTCGGACATGGGCGTCAACGCCGCCCGCCTGAACCGCTGGCTCGGCAAGCTCGGCGCGTGACGGGGTTTCTCAAGGGGGCCAGGGGCCCTTGCGGCGGGGCGCCATTGAGTGCGCCATTTGTTCGAGCACCAATGGCGACGGGGGGTGGCAATCCCCCGACACCCCGGTCAGCCGGTCACACCGCCCGCCCCAGGCGCCCGGCAAGGTCACAGAAGAACTGCCACGCCACCCGTCCCGAGCGCGCCCCGCGCGTCGCCTGCCACTCGATCGCCTCGGCGCGCAGGGTCTCGGGCGCCGGTTCCAGTCCCCAGGCGCGGCAATAGCCGTCGATCATGGCGAGGTACTCGTCCTGCGTGCAGGGGTGGAAGCCCAGCCACAGCCCGAAGCGATCGCTGAGCGACACCTTCTCCTCGACCGCCTCCGAGGGGCTGATCGCGGTCGAGCGCTCGTTCTCGATCATGTCGCGCGGCATGAGATGCCGGCGGTTCGAGGTGGCGTAGAGGATCACGTTCGCCGGCCGGCCCTCGATCCCGCCGTCGAGAACCGCCTTGAGCGACTTGTAGTGCTGGTCGTCGTGGCTGAACGAGAGATCGTCGCAGAAGAGGACGAAGCGATGCCCGGACGCCCGGCGCAGGTGGTTCAGCAGCCGGCCGACCGAGGGCAGGTCCTCGCGCTGGATCTCGACGAGCTTGCAGGACTGCCCCCGCGCCAGCACCTCGGCATGCACGGCCTTCACCAGCGAGGACTTGCCCATCCCCCGCGCGCCCCACAGAAGCGCGTTGTTCGCCCCGTGCCCGCGGGCGAATTGCAGCGTGTTGGCCAGCAGGATGTCGCGCGCCCGGTCGATGCCGAGGAGAAGCGGCAGCCCGACGCGGTTGACCTCGGCCACCGGTTCCAGCCGGTCGGGGGTGACATGCCAGATGAAGGCATCGGCGGCGGCGAAGTCCGGCGCGGGCGCGGTCGGCGGGCTCAGGCGTTCCAGCGCGGCGGCGATGCGCGCAAGCTCCGCTTCGCTCATGCCCCGTCCTCGTCCAGGATCCCCTCGGCGCGCAGCTCCTCGTTGCGCTTCCTCTCGACCCGCGCCACGAGCTGAATCGATACCTCGTAGAGACCGTAGACGACGACGAAGAGGATGATCTGGGTGATGACGTCGGGCGGCGTGACGAAGGCCGCCAGCGTCAGGATGCCGACGACCGCCCATTTGCGCCCGTTCTTCAGCCCCTCGGCGGAAACGAGCCCCGCCTTGCCCATCAGCGTCAGCAGCACCGGCAGCTGGAAGCAGAGGCCGAAGGCGATGATGAATTTCGTCGTCAGCGCCAGGTATTCGTTGACCGAACCCTGGAAGGTGATGCCGGCCTGCGCCAGCGCGCTCGCCTCGCCCTCGACTTCGGCGCCGAGAAGCGCGCCGGGCTGCTGGAAGCCGAGGAAGAAGGTGAAGGCCAAGGGCGTCACGACGTAGAAGGCGAAGGCCGCGCCGAGGAAGAACATCCCCGGCGAGGCGACGAGAAAGGGCAGGAAGGCCGATTTCTCGGACCGGTAGAGCCCCGGGGCCACGAAGCGCCACATCTGGGTGGCGATGATCGGGAAGGCCAGCACGAAGCCGCCCAGCATGGCGATGCGCACGGCGACGAAGAAGCCCTCCTGCAGCTGGATCAGGATCAGGCCGCATTCCTGCCCGCGCGCGGCGAGCGCGTCGCAGAGCGGGCTGGTCAGGAAGTTGAAGATCGGGTTCCAGAAGTAGAACGAGATCATCATCGCCACGACGAAGGCGAGCAGCGACTTGATGATGCGGTTGCGCAGCTCGGCCAGATGCTCGATCAGCGGGGCCGAGCTGTCGTCGATCGTGTCTTCCTTGGGGTGCTGGGCGGGCATGGCGGTCAATCAGGCGATCGGGAAAACGGAAACATGCGGGCGGCGGGCCGCAGGCCGGTGCGATCCGCGGCGCCGGGGTGGGTCGGGCTCATCTCTCGGCATCGGGCGCCGCGGCGGGCGGCGTCCCGGATGCGGCGGCCTTCTCGGCCTCGCGCCGGGCGCGGATCTCGGCGGCGCGGGCGCGCGCCTCGGCGGCGCGCTCGGCGCGCTTGCGGCGCTCCTCGTCCATCGCCGCTTCATGCGCGGCACGCGCGGCCTGCGACCGGTCGTCGGCCTGCACCGCGGCCTCGTCCTCGTCGACGGGCGGCGCCGCGGCGGGGTCGGGCTTCGCCTTCGTCGAGGCGTTCTTGCCGGGTTTCGGCGACGGGCTCTTGCCCCACTGGTCGGGCCGGCCCATCTTGCGCATGTCGCGGTCGAGGTCGTCGAGGCCCATCGCGTCCTTGACGTCCTTGCCCGAGGCGGTGTCGCGCAGCTCGCGGGCGATGTCCTTCACCCCGCTCTCGTCGGCGGCGGCATCCATCGCGCGCTGGAACTCGCGCGCCATGTTGCGCGCCTTGGCGGTGAACTGGCCCAGCGTGCGGAACATCTTCGGCAGGTCCTTGGGACCCACCACGATCAGCGCCACGACGCCGATGATCAGAAGCTCCGTCCAGCCCAGGTCGAACATGCGTCGCCCTCAGTCCCGTGCCGCCGGCCTCAGCCCTTGTCGCGCTCGCTCTCCGGCGTCACGTCGCGGGCTTGGCGCACCGTGTCCTCGTCGGACTTGTTCTCCAGTTCCTCGGCGCCGTCCTTGACGCCCTTCTTGAAGGCGGTGATGCCCTTGCCGACCTCGCCCATCAGCGAGGCGATCTTGCCGCGCCCGAAGAGGACGAGGACGACGATGGCGATGAGCAGCAGGCCCCAGGGGCCGGCGTTATTGATGAAATGCGGCGTGACCATGAAGGTGCTCAGCATGGCGGACTCCTGTCGTCGGGGGCGGGCGCGACGCGGCGGCCGCGCCCTCGAAGGTTCTGGCCCCTATCTATGCACGCGACCCGGCGGCGCAAAGCGCGAAAACGGCGGCCCGGGGGTGACAGGGCCGGTCTGCTGACAGTATTATGTCAGTAAGTCCGGCTTTGACGGGGTCCGAGATGAAACGCGACCAGCGCCTCTACGACCTGGTGCAGCTGATGCGCGACGGCAGGGTGCGCACCGCGGCGGAGCTGGCGCGCGCGATGGGTGTCTCGACGCGCACGATCTGGCGCGACATGGCGATCATGGCGCAGACCGGCCTGCCGGTCGCCGGCGAGCGCGGCGTCGGCTACATCCTGCGCGAGCCGCTGGTGCTGCCGCCGACGGTGCTGACCCAGGACGAGCTTTCCGCGCTCGAGGAAGCCCTGCGCGGGCTCGCGCGCCAGCCCGACCACCCGCGCGCCCGCGCGGCGCGCAGCCTGCTCTACAAGGTGGCGACGCTGCTGCCGCAGGCCGGGATCGACCCCGGCACCGGCTGATTTCGGAACTCCTTTCCATGTCGCCGGTTTGCTTTCGGGGCGCCAGCCAGTAAGAAGCGTCAAACGCGAACAGGCGGAGGAAAGCACCGGCATGTGCGGCATCTGTGGAGAGATCCGGTTCGGAAACGGGGCGATGGCCTCGGCAGCGGCGATCGAGCGGATGGCCGACTGCATGGCCCCGCGCGGCCCCGACGGCGCCGGCGTGGTGATGCGCGGCCGCGTCGCCTTCGGGCACCGGCGGCTGAAGATCATCGACCTTTCCGAGGCCGCGGCGCAGCCCTTCGTCGACACCCATCTGGGGCTCACCATCGCCTTCAACGGCTGCATCTACAACTATCCCGAACTGCGCCAGGAACTCCAGGCGAAGGGCCATGTCTTCGCCTCGAAGGGCGATACCGAGGTGATCCTGAAGGCCTGGGCCGAATGGGGGCCGGAAGCGCCGAAGCGCTTCCTCGGCATGTTCGCCTTCGCCATCCACGAGCGCGACAGCGGTCGCGTGACTTTCGTGCGCGACCGCTTCGGTATCAAGCCGCTCTACTACGCCGAGGGCAAGGGTTGGATCCGCTTCGCGTCCTCGCTGCCGGCGCTGCTGGCCGCGGGCGATGTCGACAGCTCGATCGACCGCGTGGCGCTGCACCACTACATGTCCTGGCACGCGGTCGTGCCGCCCCCGCGCACGATCCTTGCCGGCGTGCGCAAGCTGCCCCCGGCCACGATCCGGGTGATCGAGGCCGACGGCGCGGTGACCGACTCGGTCTACTGGGAGCCGAGCTTCGAACGCAGCCCCGAGGATGCCGAGCGCCC
>SLPP01000118.1 GCA_007131945.1 Paracoccaceae bacterium
AGCCGGATGAAGCCCGCCGCGTCCTTCTGGTCGTAGGCGCCGGCATCGTCCTCGAAGGTCACATGCGCCTCGGAATAGAGGCTGTGGTCCGACCAGCGCGCCACCGTCCGCGCCGCGCCCTTGTAGAGCTTGACCCGCACCGTGCCGGTCACGTGCTCCTGGCTGCGGTCGATCGCCGCCTGCAGCATCTCGCGCTCGGGGCTGAACCAGAAGCCGTTGTAGATCAGCTCGGCGTAGCGCGGCATCAGCGCGTCCTTCAGATGCCCGGCGCCCGAATCGAGCGTGATCTGCTCGATCCCCCGGTGCGCCTCCAGCAGGATCGTGCCGCCCGGCGTCTCGTAGATGCCGCGCGACTTCATGCCGACGAAGCGGTTCTCGACGAGGTCCAGCCGCCCGACCCCGTGCCTGCCGCCCAGTTCGTTGAGCTTCGTCAGGATCGCGGCGGGGGACATGGCCCGCCCGTCGATGGCCACGGCATCGCCCTTCTCGAAGGCGATCTCGACCATCTCGGGCGCATCGGGCGCGTCCTCGGGGTGGACGGTGCGCTGGTAGACGTAGTCCGGCGCCTCCTGCCCCGGATCCTCCAGCACCTTGCCCTCGGAGGAGGTATGCAGGAGGTTCGCGTCCACGCTGAACGGCGCCTCTCCGCGCTTGTCCCTGGCGATCGGGATCTGGTGCGCCTCGGCGAATTCCAGGAGTTTCGTCCGGCTCGTCAGGTCCCATTCGCGCCAGGGGGCGATCACCTTGATGTCGGGGTTGAGCGCGTAGGCGGAAAGCTCGAACCGCACCTGGTCGTTGCCCTTGCCGGTCGCGCCATGCGCCACCGCATCGGCGCCGGTCTCGGCGGCGATCTCCACGAGCCGCTTCGAGATCAGCGGCCGGGCGATGGACGTGCCCAGCAGGTAGAGCCCTTCGTAGAGCGCGTTCGCCCGCATCATCGGGAAGACGAAGTCGCGCACGAATTCCTCGCGCACGTCCTCGATATGGATGTTCTCGGGCCGGATCCCGAGGAGTTCGGCCTTGCGGCGCGCCGGCTCCAGCTCCTCGCCCTGGCCGAGATCGGCGGTAAACGTCACCACCTCGCAGCGATACTCGGCCTGCAGCCATTTCAGGATGATCGAGGTGTCGAGGCCGCCGGAATAGGCGAGCACCACTTTCTTCGGCGCGGATACGGGCGCGGACATGGGGGCACTCCTGCAAGATGTCGCGCCTGAGCTATCCGCTTTGCCGGGGGCGCGCAACACCCGCGCGGTACATCCGGTGGCCGGTTGACAGCGCCCGCGCCGGCGACGTTACTGGCGGCCCAGGCAAGCGGAAAGGAAGGCGATGCTCGGCGTGCAGATCCTGATCCATGCGATACGCATGGTGCTGAACAATCTCGGCGCGGCCCTGCGCATCTCGGCCCTGCCGATGCTGGTTGTCCTGGCGCTGACGCTGGCGATGGGCGGGCCGGGGGAGATGCTGGTCGATCCGGACGCGGCGGTGCCGACCGGTCGCATGGGCGGGCTGTTCCTGGCGACGCTCCTGCAGCTGGCGGCGGCGCTCTGGATCGCCGTCGCCTGGCACCGCTACATCCTTCTCGAGGAGGCGCCCGAGGGCTTCGTCCCGCCGTTCAACGGCCGCGCCATCCTGTCCTATTTCTGGGCCGGGGTGATCTTTTCCGCGGTGCTGGTGCTGGTGGCGATCCCGCTGGTGCTGATCGCCGGCGTGATCGCCGGGCCGATGATCGTCGCCGAAGGGGGCGCGGTCGGCGGGTTCGCGGCGCTGGTGCTGTTCCTGCTCGTATGGCTGCCGGTGACCTTCGTTTCCTACCGGATCTCGCCGATCCTGCCCTCGGCGGCGATCGGCGAGCGGCTGCCGCTGAAGGAGGCATGGTACGCGACCGGCACCGGCGGGGCGGCGTTCATCGTGCTGGCGCTGGCCTCGGTGCTGCTGGTCTGGATACTCAACCTGCCGGCGGGGCTCCTGATCGCGGTCTCGGTGCAGCTTGCGTTCCTCTGGGCCTTCGCGGTGCAATGGGCGGTGACGCTGGGGGGCGCGAGCGTGCTGACCACGATCTACGGCCATTTCGTCGAGAAGCGGGAACTCGATGCCTGAGACCGGACGCCTGGAGCTTCTGCGCGGCGTGGTGCATCCCTGGCACCACGACATCTTCGGCCACATGAACGTGCGCCACTACGCGCCCTTCTTCGACGATGCGAGCTTTCATCTCTATTCGCGGCTGGGGCTGCAGCTTGCGGCGATGCTCGCCGAGCATGGCGTGCACATGGTCAGCGCCAGGGCCGAGACCAACTTCATCCGGGAGTTGAAGGCGGGGGATCTGTTCGTCATCGACGGCGCGGTCAGGCGCATCGGAAACCGCTCGATGACCCTGCAGATGCGCATGATCCATGTCGAGACCGGCGCGGTGCATGCGACCTATGACCTGACCGAGGTCTTCTTCGATCCGGAGACCCGCCGCTCGGCCCCGATGCCCGAGGCGGTGCGGGCGCGGCTGGCGGCGCATCTGCTGCCCGAAGCGACCGACTGAGCCCGGCGCCGGCCGGTCCAAATTTGGACCTTTTCTCAAGCCATTGATATGATTTGAGAAATCCGTGACGTTAACCGCAATGAAACTTTCGCCTCGGGGCGGCCGGATGGCTGGCGGCGGCACCGCCTCTAGGCAGGGGCGACGGGACGGGCTATCTGTGGAATAATTTGATCAAGTTCCCGCAGGTGCCCCGATGCACACGACCCTGGCCGCGGCGCGGCTGCCCGAGCACGAGACCACCTATCGCCGGCTGCGCGAGATGGTGCTCTTCGGCGTGCTGGCGCCGGGCCAGAAGGTGACGATCCAGGGCATCGCGCGGGCGCTCGGTGCCGGCATGACGCCGGTGCGCGAGGCGATCCGGCGGCTGACCGCCGAGGGCGCGCTGGAGCTGCACGAAAATCGCCGCGTCTCGGTTCCGCGGCTGACCTTGGCGCAGCTCGACGAACTGGCCTTCGCCCGGCAGATGCTGGAGCCGAAGCTGGCGCGCATGGCGCTCGACCGGATGCCGGCAGACGGGATCGAGGCGCTGGCCGCGATCGACCGCCAACTCGACGCGGCGATCGAGGAGGGCGACGTGCACGGCTATCTTGCCTGCAACCATCGGTTCCATTTCGCGCTCTACGAGGCGGCCGAGGCGCCGATCCTGCTGTCACTGACGCAATCGCTCTGGCTGCGGTTCGGGCCGTCGCTCAGGGTCGTTATCGAAAGCGGCGGCGCGATCGGACCGGACCGGCACCGCGACGCGCTGGCCGCGCTGCGCGCGGGCGACGGCGAGGCGCTCGCCGCGGCGATCGAGGCCGATGTCGTGCAGGGGCTGGGTCGCGTTCGCGGCGAGATCGGCGCGGACTGACCGGCCCGCGGCGGTCAGGCGGGCGGGTGGGTGAAATAATTTGATCAAATCCCATTGAACGCCGCTCGCTCCGGCCCTATCCTGCGCCGAAGCGAATCCGCCCGACCGGGCCCGACGGAGGTGATTCCATGCGCCAGATCAGCAACCATCTGCCCACCGCCGAACTGCAGGCGCTCGACGCCGCGCATCACATGCACCCGTTCAGCGCCAATGCCGGGGTGGCCAAGAAGGGCGTGCGCATCATCACCCGCGCAAGCGGCGTCACGCTCACCGACAGCGAGGGCAACGAGATCGTCGACGGCATGGCCGGGCTCTGGTGCGTCAACATCGGCTACGGGCGCAGGGAACTGGCGCAGGTCGCCGCGCGGCAGATGGAGGAACTGCCCTTCTACAACACCTTCTTCCAGACCAGCCACGTGCCGGCGATCGCGCTCGCCGCGCGGCTGGCCGAACTGGCGCCCGGCGATCTGAACCATGTCTTCTTCGCCGGCTCGGGTTCGGAGGCGAACGACACCAATATCCGCATGGTCCGTCACTACTGGGCGCTGAAGGGCAAGCCCGAGAAGAAGGCCATCATCAGCCGCAGGAACGCCTATCACGGCTCGTCCATGGGCTCGGCCTCGCTCGGCGGCATGGCGGCGATGCACGCGCAGGGAGGCATGCCGATCCCCGACATCCACCATATCGACCAGCCGCACTGGTACAACGAGGGCGGCGATATGAGCCCCGAGGAATTCGGGCTCGAACGCGCCCGGCAGCTGGAGAAGAAGATCGAGGAGCTGGGCGAGGATCGCGTCGCCGCCTTCATCGCCGAGCCGATCCAGGGCGCCGGCGGCGTGATCGTGCCGCCCGACAGCTACTGGCCCGAGATCCAGCGCATCTGCGACCGCCACGAGATCCTGCTCATCGCCGACGAGGTGATCACCGGCTTCGGGCGCACGGGCAACTGGTTCGGCAGCCAGACCTTCAACATCCGCCCCCATATCATGACCGTCGCCAAGGGGCTTTCCTCGGGCTACGCGCCGATCGGCGGCTCGATCGTCTGCGACGAGGTGGCCGGGGTGATCGCCGAGGACGAGTTCAACCACGGCTACACCTATTCCGGGCATCCGGTCTCGGCCGCCGTGGCGCTGGAGAACCTGCGGATCATCGAGGAGGAGGGCGTGATCGAGCATGTCCGCGAGGTCGCGCATCCCTACCTGGCGGAGCGCTGGCACGCGCTGGCCGAGCATCCGCTGGTCGGCGAGACGAAGCTTGTCGGGCTGATGGGGTCGCTGGCGCTGACGCCGGACAAGGCGAGGCGGGCGAAGTTCGCCGCCGAGCCGGGCACCGCCGGCTACATCGTGCGCGAGCGGTGCTTCGCCAACAACGTCGTCATGCGCCATGTCTGGGACCGGATGGTGATCGCGCCGCCCCTGGTCATCAGGCCGGCCGAGATCGACCTGATGATCGCGCGCGCGACGAAGGCGCTGGACGAGGCCCATGCCGAGCTGAAGGCCGAGGGGATGCTCAAGGCCGCCTGACGGAGCCGCCCGATGGACCTGCTCACCGCCAACGATCGGCCGGGCGAGTATCCCCGTTCGTGGTACGCCGCGAGCGCCGAGCCGCTGCCCCTTCAGCCCCGTGCCGAAGGGGCGCTTTCCTGCGATGTCTGCGTCGTGGGCGGCGGCTATACCGGGCTTTCCGCGGCGCTGCACCTGGCCGAGCGCGGCTATGACGTGATCCTGCTGGAGGCGCAGCGGCTGGGCTTCGGCGCCTCGGGGCGCAATGGCGGGCAGGTCGGCACCGGCCAGCGGCAGGACCAGGACTGGCTGGAGAAGACGCTGGGCAAGACGCGCGCCCGCGCGCTGTGGGACGTCGCGCAGGAGGCGGTGGCGACGGTGCGCGATCTGGCCGCCCGCCATGCGCCCGAGGCCGACTGGCGCGACGGGATCATCCATGCCGCGCACAAGCCGCGCTTCGTGCCCGAGCAGCACGCCTATGCCGAGAAGATGGCGCGCGACTACGGCTACGACCTGATCCGCCCGCTCGACCGCGACGAGTTGCGCGACCTGGTCAATGCGAAGGCCTATTTCGGCGGCGATCTGGACATGGGCGGGGGCCATCTGCACCCCTTGCGCTACGCGCTCGGGCTGGCGCGCGCGGCAAGGGCGGCCGGCGTGCGGATCTTCGAGAATTCGCGGGTGAGCGCGATCACCCATGCCGATCCGGCGCTTGTGACGACCGAGGCGGCGCAGATCACCGCGCGGTTCGTCGCGATGGGCTGCAACGGCTATCTCGGCCGGCTGGAGCCCGGGGTCGCGGCGCGGGTGATGCCGATCAACAACTTCATCGCCGCCACCCGGCCGATGACCGATGCCGAACGCCGCGCGGTGATCGACGCCGATCATGCCGTGGCCGATTCGAAGTTCGTCATCAACTACTACCGCTTCAGTGCCGACAACCGGCTGCTCTTCGGCGGCGGCGAGAGCTACGGCTACCGTTTCCCCGCCGACATCGCCGCCACCGTGCGCCGGCCGATGGAGGCGGTCTTTCCGCAGCTCAGGGGCATCGAGATCACCCATGCCTGGGGCGGCACGCTGGGCATCACGGTGAACCGCATGCCGCATTTCGCGCGGCTCGCCGGCAACGTGCTCTCGGCCGCGGGCTATTCCGGCCATGGCGTGGCGATGGCGACGATGGGCGGCAGGCTCCTGGCCGAGGCCATCGCCGGGCAGGCCGAGCGCTTCGACCTGATGGCGCAGGTCCCCACGCATCCCTTTCCCGGCGGCACCGCGCTGCGCCAGCCGCTGCTGATCGCGGCGATGCTCTGGTTCGCGCTGCGCGACCGGCTCTGAGCCCCGGCGCGGGCATCCGCAAATTTTGACCGGCCGATAGAAAATCTGGCAGGGCGCTGTCATTCGCGCTTCACAAACCGGCGTTAGCGCATCACAGTGCCTTCATTCGCGCTGCACGCGCGACACGAAGCACAAAGAGAAACGCAACCGAGGAGGAAGACGATGATCACGCGCAGTCTGCTGGCGGGCACCGCCCTGTCGCTCACCCTCGCCGCGCCGATGGCGCAGGCCCAGGTCGAGGTCACCTGGTGGCACGCCATGGGGGGCGAGCTGGGCGAGCTTCTGGAAGGCGTCGCCGAGGCCTTCAACGAGTCCCAGGACGCCTATCGCGTCGTGCCCAGCTATCGCGGCACCTATACCGAGACGATGACCGGCGCCATCGCCGCCTTCCGCGCCAACCAGCAGCCGCACATCCTGCAGGTCTTCGAGGTCGGCACCGGCACG
>SLPP01000269.1 GCA_007131945.1 Paracoccaceae bacterium
CGCCGGCTGGGCTGCGTCGAGGACGGGACCTTCGCCCATGCCCAGCTCGGCAGCTGCGCGATATGGCGGCACCCGGCGCCCGGGGCGCTGGCCGATGGCGGAATGGAGGCCTGTGCATGACCGCCCCGCACCTGACCCCGATCCGCGGCCCGGCCGCCGATTTCGCCGCCCGGCTGCGCGACGCGCTGCCGGTGCTGGAGACCGAGCGCTGCATCCTGCGCGCCCCTGTGCTGGAGGACGCGCCGGCCTGGATCGCGATCATGGTGCCCGATGCCGAGGGGCACCTGGGCGGACCCCACGAGCCCGAGGGCGCGTTCCGGGAATTCGCCGCGACCGTCGGCACCTGGCTTTTGCGCGGCCACGGGCTCTGGACGGTGACTGACCGCGCGGGCGCGGTGCTCGGCTTCGTGCTCGTCGGCTTCGAGCCGGGCGACCGGGCGCCCGAGCTGGGCTGGCTGTTCCTGCCCGAGGCGCGCGGCCGGGGCTATGCCGCCGAGGCCGCCGAAGCGGCGCGGGTTCATGCGCTGGGGCGGCTCGGCCTGCCCGAACTGGTCAGCTACATCGACCCGTCGAACGCCGCCTCGCGCCGGCTGGCCGAGCGGCTCGGCGCGCGGCGCGACGGCACCGTCGCCGATCCGGGCTCGGACGCCTGGGCCGAGGTCTGGCGCCACGCCCTTGAGACCGCGGAGCCCGCATGACCGACGACACCGCCCGCGCCGCCGAGCTTCTGCGCGACCATCGCGACTCGATCGACCGGCTGGACGCGATCCTCGTCTACACGCTGGCCGAGCGGTTCAAGCGCACCCAGGCGGTGGGCCGGCTGAAGGCCGCGCATGACCTGCCGCCCTCGGACCCCGCGCGCGAGGCGCAGCAGATCGAACGGCTCGAGGCGCTTGCCCGCGAGGCCGATCTCGATCCCGAATTCGCCAGGAAATTCCTCGCCTTCATCATCTCGGAGGTGATCCGTCACCACGAGCGGATGCAGGGCTGAGCCGAAACCGGGCCTTCCGGCCCGCCCACGAACCGGGGTGCGTGCCCCGAACGCCATAGACAGGAGAAAAGACATGGCAACCAAGATCCGACTCGCCCGCGGCGGCTCCAAGAAGCGCCCGCACTATTCCATCGTCGTGGCCGACAGCCGCATGCCGCGGGACGGCCGTTTCCTCGCGAAACTGGGCACTTACAACCCGCTTCTGGCGAAGGACGACGAGAACCGCGTGAAGCTGGACCTCGACCTGGCGAAGGCCTGGCTGGAAAAGGGCGCCCAGCCGACCGACCGCATCGCGCGCTTCCTCGAGGCCGCCGGCGTGAAGCCGAAGGCCGAGCGGGCGAACCCGAAGAAGGCCCAGCCCGGCAAGAAGGCCGTCGAGCGCGCCAAGGAACGCGCCGAGAAGGCCGAGGCCGCCGCGGCCGAGTGATCGCCCACCCGACCGGTGGCAGGGGGCCGTCCGGTCCCGCAACCGGTTCGGGGGCATCCACCGCCCGAGGATGTTCGGGAACAGATGAGGGGCGCGCGGCATGGGCGCTGATCGGGTCTGCGTGGGAGCGATCGCCGGGGCCTTCGGTGTCCGCGGCGAGGTGCGGCTGAAGAGCTTCTGCGCCGAGCCCGCGGCGATCGCCACCTACGGCCCGCTTTCCACCGAGGACGGGCGGGAATTCGACGTCACGCTGGGCCGGCCGATCGCGGGCGGCATCGCCGCGCGGCTTTCCGGGGTGGCGACGCGCGAGGCCGCCGAGGCCCTGCGCGGCCAGCGGCTCTATGTCGACCGGGCGCGGCTGCCGGCGCTCGCGGATGACGAGTTCTACCACGCCGACCTCATCGGGCTGGAGGTGCGCGACGCCGGCGGGGCGCTCCTTGGCCGCGTCGCGGCGGTGCTCAACCACGGCGCCGGCGACCTGCTGGAAGTGCGGCGACAGGGCGGCGCGGCGATCCTGCTGCCCTTCACCCGCGAGATCGTGCCGACGGTCGACCTGGCGGCGGGGCGGATCGTGGCCGACCCGCCCGAGGGGCTGATCGAATGAGCGGGACGCCGAAGCCGCGCTCGCACGGGCGCCTGAAGCCCTCGGTCTCGCTAACGCCGCGGGCGCTGATGGAGGGCGCCCCGCGCCTCGCCGGGGCCTGGACCGCGAAGGTCGTGACGCTGTTCCCCGAGGCCTTTCCCGGCGTCCTCGGCCTGTCGCTGACCGGAAGGGCGCTGGAGCAGGGTCTCTGGGCCTTGGAGCCGGTGGACCTGCGCCCCTTCGGCGAGGGAAGGCACCGCAATGTCGACGACGCGCCGGCCGGCGGCGGCGCCGGGATGGTGCTGCGCGCCGACGTGATGGCGAGGGCGCTGGCCGTGGCGCAGGCCGGCGTGCCGGAGCGCGCGCGCTGGCCGCTCGTCTATCTCTCGCCGCGCGGCCCGCGCTTTGACCAGGCGATGGCGCACCGCTTCGCGGAAGGCGACGGGATCACGCTGATCTGCGGCCGGTTCGAGGGGCTGGATCAGCGGGTGATCGACCATTTCGGCATCGAGGAGGTCTCCCTGGGCGATTTCGTCCTCACCGGCGGCGAGATCGCCGCTCAGGCCTTGATTGACGCGAGCGTGCGTCTTATACCGCGCGTGCTCGGGAATCAGGCGTCGATGGAGGAGGAATCCTTCAGCGAGGGTCTGCTCGAACACCCGCAGTACACGAAACCCGCCGTCTGGGAAGGCCGCGCGATACCGGAAGTGCTCTTGTCCGGCCATCACGCGAAGATCGCCGCCTGGCGGAGGGAGATGGCCGAGAGGCTGACCAAGGAACGCCGCCCTGACCTCTGGCGGGCTTACTGCGAAAGCCGCGGTAGGGACCCGGAGAGAGACCCGGAGCTCTGAGGGCGCTCACATGTCGCGGCAGATGAACCGCGCTATCGAAAGGACCGTGCGATGAACCTGATCGCGCAGATCGAGGCCGAGCAGATCGCCGAGCTTGGCAAGGACATTCCGGACTTCAAGGCCGGCGACACCATCCGCGTGGGCTACAAGGTGACCGAGGGCACCCGCTCGCGCGTGCAGAATTTCGAGGGCGTCTGCATCAAGCGCAATGGCGGCGACGGCATCAACGCCTCGTTCACCGTGCGCAAGATCTCGTTCGGCGAGGGGGTGGAGCGGATGTTCCCGCTGCATTCGACGAACATCGATTCGATCACCGTGGTGCGCCGCGGCAAGGTGCGCCGCGCCCGGCTCTACTACCTGCGCGACCGGCGCGGCAAGTCGGCGCGCATCGCCGAGAAGACCAATTACCGCCCGCTGGGCGGCCGGGCGAGCTGAGGAGAGGCGCCATGAAGGACGGCATCCACCCCAACTACCATATCGTCAACGTCAAGCTCCTGGACGGCACCGTGGTGCAGATGAAGACCACCTGGGGGGCCGAGGGCGACACGCTCTCGCTCGACATCGACCCTTCGGTGCACCCGGCCTGGACCGGCGGCTCGACGCGGCTGATGGATACCGGCGGCAAGGTCTCGCGGTTCAAGAACAAGTACGCGGGCCTCGGCTTCTGAGCACCGGTTTGGACGACGAGCGACAGGGGGCGTGGCCGCGGGCCGCGCCCCTTTCGTCCGGCTTGCAGCCGGCCGCGGGCCCGGCTGAGCCGATCGCGGGGCAGGGGCGGGCAGGCATGGCGCATATCATCGTCACCGGCAACGAGAAGGGCGGGTCGGGCAAGTCGACGACCGCGATGCATGTGGCGACCGCGCTGGCGCGGATGGGCCACCGCGTCGGGGCGCTCGACCTCGATATCCGCCAGCGCAGCTTCGGCCGCTATGTCGAGAACCGGCGCGCCTTTCTCGCCCGCGAGGGGCTGGACCTGCCGACGCCCGACTACCGCGCGCTGCCGCCGCCCGGCGCCGAGGGGATCGAGCGGCATTTCGCCGCGACGGTCGAGGAACTGGCCGCCGATTCCGCCTTCATCGTCATCGACTGTCCGGGCTCGCATACGCGGCTGGCGCAGATGGCGCATGCAATGGCGGATTCGCTGATCACGCCCTTGAACGACTCGTTCATCGACTTCGACCTGTTGGCGCGGATCGACCCGGCGACGAACCGGGTGCTGGGCCCCTCGATCTATGCCGAGATGGTCTGGCAGGCGCGGCAGACGCGGGCCGAGGCGGGGCTCAAGCCGATCGACTGGCTGGTGCTGCGCAACCGGCTGGGCGTGCAGCAGATGCACAATAAGCGCCGGGTGGGCGAGGCGCTGAAGGCGCTGTCCAGGCGCATCGGCTTCCGCGTCGCCCCCGGCTTCTCGGAGCGCGTGGTCTTCCGCGAGCTTTTCCCGCGCGGTCTGACGCTGCTCGATCTGCGCGATCTGGGGACCGAGAACCTGAACATGTCGAACATCGCCGCGCGGCAGGAGCTGCGCGACCTGATCACGGCGCTGGACCTGCCCGGCGTGAAGGTCGATTTCTGACACGGCTTCCGCCCGATCCCGGCGCCGGGCCGGGCGGGACATCGCCGCTATTGCTGACCAAGCGATCGCCGCCGGAACACCCCGCCCCCGCGGCTCAGCGCTTCGCGTCCTCCTCCTCATGGCCGATGCTGGCGATGCGGCGCCCGACATTGAGCTTGAAGGTCAGGAGGATCACGAAAAGCGCGAAGCCCGCCAGCCCGATCCCCAGCGCCGAGCCGAACAGCGCCCCGCCCCAGTCGCCGCGGTTGATCAGGAGCGCCCGGCGCAGGTTCTCCTCGAGGAGCGGCGCGATCAGGAAGGTGATCACCAGCGGCGCCTCGGGGATGCCGGCGCGGCGCATCAGGAAGCCGAGAAAGCCGAGGCCGAGCATCATGTAGACATCCGAGGCGTCGCCCCGCGCGGCGAAGGCGCCGATCACCGCCATGACCATGATGACCGGCACCAGCACCTCGCCCGGCACCTGACCCAGCCTTGCGTAGACGAAGGCGAAGGCGCGGCCGATGCCCAGATTGAACAGATTGCCGAGGATCAGGATGATGAACAGCGCGTAGATCACCTCCGCATGCAGCGAGAACATCCGCGGCGAGGGGGTGATGCCCTGCAGGATCAGCGCCGCGCCGATCAGCGCCGCGGTGGCCGAGCCGGGGATCCCGAAAGCGAGCAGCGGCACCAGCGTCGGCCCGACGGTGGCGTTGTTGCCGGACTCGGCGGCGGCGATGCCGTGGATCGAGCCCTCGCCGATCCGCTTCTTCGGAAAGAGCTGCTTGGCGATGCCGTAGGACATGAAGGCGGCCACCGTCGCGCCCAGCCCGGGCAGCGCGCCGACGAAGGTGCCGACGCCGATGCCGATGCCCATCTCGCGCCAGCACGACAGGTATTCGCGGAAGGTCAGCCCTTCGGAATTCCTGCCGAAGAGGTCCTTCGCGCTCTTCTCGACCTTCCCGGCCAGGTGCGAGCGGCGCAGCAGTTCCAGCCCCTGGTCCAGCATCTGGCTCATGGCGAAGATGCCGATCACCAGCGGCACCAGATGGATGCCGTCGCGCAGCCAGTCCTGACCGAAGGTGTTGCGCGCGACATTGCTGACCGGGTCGGCGCCGATCGTGCCGAGGAAGAGGCCGATGCCGGCACTGAGCATGCCCTTGGCCAGATGCCGGCCCGAGAGCGTGCCGAGGAGCGTGATCGCCACGACCATCAGCCACAGCCGCTCGGTCGGGCCGAACTGCAACGCCAGCAGCGCGATCGTCGGCGCGACCAGGATGACGATGACGTCGCTCGCCGTGTCCGCCGTGACCGAGGAATAGAGCGAGGTCAGGATCGCCTTGCGCCCCTTGCCCTGCTTGGTCAGCTTGTAGCCGTCATAGACGGTGGCGGCGCTGTCCGGCGCCCCCGGCGTGGCGAAGCTGATGGCCGAGATCGAGCCGCCGAAGACCGCCCCCTTGTAGAGCCCGATCAGGAGCCCCAGCGCCCCGGTGATGTCGAGCGTGAAGCTGAGCGGCAGCATCAGCGCGATCCCGGTCGAGGCGGTCAGCCCCGGGATCGCCCCCAGCCCGACGCCGAGGAAGACGCCGATCGCCAGCCAGGCCAGCGTCTCGAAGGTGAAGACCAGCGCGAGGGCGTCGTGGAAGGCGTCGATCTGCATCCGCAGCGCTCCGCAAGGGGGCAGGTTTCAGAACATCCCGACCAGCACGCCGCGCGGCAGGCGCACGCCGAGGGCGGTGAAGAAGGCGAAGACGACGACCGGCACGGCGACGGACAGGATCACCGCGAGCCGGACCGGGCGGAAGCCGAACCAGAGCATGAAGGCGAGCAGGAAGACCGGCGCGGCGAGCACGAAACCGAGCCAGGACATCGCCCAGAAGCACAGTCCGACGCCGACGAGCATCATCGGCGGCAGCCAGACATCGCCGAGGCGCGCATCGGCCAGCGTCTCGGGCACCTCGCGGCGCAGCGGGTCGAACAGCATCCCCAGCCCGCACAGCAGCATGAAGCCGACCCCGATCAGCGGCATCAGCCCGAGCAGGAAGCCGTCGCGCATCACCCTGTGGGTCCAGGGCTGGGCCCAGAGATAGACGAAGAGCCCGCCGGCGAGGAGCAGGACGTAAAGGCCGATCGCCTGGTTGGTCAGCCACCAGCGGCGCATGCGATGCCCTCGGCCTTCGGGCGCCGGGGCGGCGGCAGCGCTGCCGCCCCGGCGCGCCGGTTCACTGGAG
>SLPP01000207.1 GCA_007131945.1 Paracoccaceae bacterium
CGCGACGTGCCGGATGAGGACGAGGCTACGCTGCAGCCGCGCAGCAGGAAAGAGCGCGATGCGTTCCAGCCTGTGATGACCCGAAGCCTCGAGGCCGCGATCCTCTACTTCCTCGCGTGCTGCGCCGCGCGGCGCACCCGCGGACATGGGGACCAGCACATGACGATGCTGGTGCATACATCGGCCTACGTTCGTGCTCACGAGCGGGTCGCGGCGCTGATCGAGGGCTGGGTTGACGTGCACCGCAAGGATCTTGTCGATCCGGCATCGGACATCGGATCCCGGCTCGGTCGGGTCTGGGACGAGGAGCAGGGACGACTGCCGGACGACCTGACTGATGCGAAGCCGGTCACACTGGAAGATGTCTTCCGGTATCTGCCGGAAGTGCTCGAAGGCATCGAGTTCCCGGTCGAGAACGGCGCAAGCGACGACAGGATCGATTATTCCGGCGGGCCGAAGACCTACATCGTGGTCGGCGGCTCCATCCTTGCTCGGGGCCTGACCCTCGAAGGCCTGATGGTCAGCTATTTCCTGCGAACGGCAAACCAGTACGACACGCTCCTCCAGATGGGACGCTGGTTCGGCTATCGGCCCGGCTACGAGGATCTTCCACGTATCTGGATGCCGAGCGACCTCAAGCTGCGGTTCAGGGCGCTTGCCTCCGTCGAGCAGGAAATCAGGGACGACATCGAGCAGTATCGGCTCCGCGACCTTACGCCGATGGACCTCGCGGTCCGGATCAGGGCAATTCCCGGCATGGCGATCACGGCGGCAAACAAGATGCGCGCCGCGAGGCGCTGTGCTGTCAGCTACTGGGGAACTCATCGCCAGACGTTCCGCTTCGCTCACACTGACGCTGGGCTGCTCGAGAGGAACTGGGCAGCAGGCAGCGAACTTGTCAGCCGTATCGAGGCGCTTGGCCTGCGCGATCGGGACGCAGGGGATCGCAAGCTCTGGCGCAACGTGCCGAGGTCATCGGTCCGCCGATTCCTCGAGGCCTATTCCGTCGAGTCCTCCCAGGCGGACCTGCTGCCGGCCATGCTGGTCCCGTTCATCGACGGGCCGGATCCGCGCCTTTCAAAATGGAACGTCGGCATCGTCGAGTCCGGCCGCGGTCGCGATTCCGATGCTCCTCTCGGCGCGATCCGTTCCGTCAGGACGGTCAACCGCGCAAGGTTGAAGGACACGAACGGGATCGCGGACATCAAGGCGCTCATGTCGAGACGCGATGTGGTTTTCGACTGTGCCAACGCTGTCGGAGGCAACGGAAGCTGGGAGGAACTGAAGGCGGCGAGGCTGGAAGCGGTGGGACAGGTTCCGCTTCTCCTGCTCTATCCCATCGCGCGGGACTCGCGCCCCGAGCGCGAGAGCACGGCGAGAGTTCCGCTCGATGCCGTGCATGACGTGCTCGGCATCGGGATCGTCTTCCCCGGATCGGTCACGGAGGGCGGGAACTTCGTCTCGGTGGAGCTGCAGCCGCTGTCGGCCGAGGAAGTTGCCGAGATCGAGGAAGAGGAGGCCGCGCAGACGGAGGCAGCAGGTGTCTAGACTCGAGCAGGAGAGCCCGCCGCAGGGACGCTGGAATGTCCTTCGGGCAGGGCACATCGACGGAGATGGTCTCGGCATCCCCTCGTTGCCTCTTCGCGCAACGACGAAGGCGGGGCCTGTCCGGCTGGCCGTCGGTTCCGGCGGGGAGGCGCGGCTGCTGGTGCCGCTTGCGGCGGGCGAGACGATCAGTGCTCTCGAGACGGGTAGTGCCTTGAAGATCGGCTTGACGACTCTCACGCATGGGCAACGCGCGATCCGGTTTCTCGATGTCATCTGCATGTCGCCGGATCTCGAAGCCGTATTCGGCGAGGTCGTGGATGACATTGTCCGCCGTCTGGCCGACCGGAAGGACGGGGTCGCAGCAGTGGCAGGTGCGCTCGATGACTTCCGCGAACTTCTCGTCCCGCCAGCAGGGAGCGAGATGGACAGATCGCGGGTTGTCGGCCTCGTGGCCGAGCTGGTCGTGTTGAACCGGCTCCTTGACATTTCGCCTTCGGCCTGGCGCTGCTGGCGCGGGCCGGCCGGAGACCGGCACGACTTCCGGGCCAGAGACATCTCGTTGGAGGTCAAGGCATCGCTCGGCGCAGGGGCCCGCGAGGTCACTATCAACGGCATCGATCAGTTGGAACCGCCAGCGGGCGGATCGCTGCACCTTGCGCATCTGCTCCTCGAGGCGGTCGAGGGCGGCCTTCTCACCGTGGCTTCGCTCGGAGACAGGGCCTTGCTGCGCGCCGACGACCCCGCGGGACTGCGGGCGCTGCTCACGGCAGTCGGCTGCACGGACGTGCATGACGCCGCATGGAACCGTTTCGCATACAGGGCGGAGGCAGAACGCCTCTATCGTGTCGGCCCAGGTCTTCCCCGGATCGTGCCTTCGAGCTTTGTCGGAGGAATGATCCCTGCAGGTATCGTCGATGCAACCTACAGGATCGATCTCGGGCATGCCTCTGACGCAGAATGCCCGCCGGCGGAATTCGCCTCACTTCTTCAGGAATTGTCCGGATGACCTTGAGCCCGCTCGAGCTCCATTCCGAGCCTTACGGTTCGACCGGAAACATCGGCGAGAACTTCCGCCGTCTGCTCGGTGCACCAACGCTCGATCCGTTGCAGACGGTCATCCGGGAATCTGTCCAGAACATTGCCGACGCCGCGCGACCGGGCGTCGGGCCCGAGATCCTAATCAGACTGCGGACTCTCTCGGACACCCAGCGCGCCATCATTCGGAGCGTCGTCCTTGCCGAGATTCCGGAAGAGCCGCGTTCGTCCGCCACGATCTCGGGCTTCCTCGAGGCCGAAAGTGCGGTCGTACTCGAGATCTGCGACTTCGGCACTGTGGGCCTTGGCGGCCCGACACGGTCAGACCGGATCCCGGTGGGAATCGAACAGACCAACTTCATCGACTTCCTTCGCAATATCGGCACAGCTCGGGACACCGAACAGGGGGGCGGCACCTACGGCTTCGGCAAGGTCGCCCTGTATCGCGCCAGCGCGTGCAGCACGATCATCGTCGATACGCTGCCCGACGGAGCCGGTCCGGAGGGGCGGCGCCTGATGGCATGCCATGTCGGCCGCTCCTTCGAGAAGCCGGAGAACGGGATGAGGAGGCGCTTCACAGGCCGTCACTGGTGGGGCGTCAGGGATCCGGAGGACGGGATCGCCGATCCGGTAACAGGTGCAGCTGCCTCGGCACTGGCCGGTCATCTCGGTCTGCCGGAACGCCGTCCCGGCCGATCGGGGACCACGGTCATGATCCTCGGCTTCGAGACCGACGAGGGCAATCTGACGGCAACCGGAAACCGGATCATCGAAACGCTGCTCTGGAACTTCTGGCCGCGGATCATGCGCGATGCCCCGGCGAAGCACCGCTTTGCCTGCAGGGTGATGGTCGAGGATCGGGAACTGACGGTTCCGGCGCCAGAGGACCTCGCTCCGTTCGATCTGTTGTCTAAGGCAATGAGTGCGGCAAGGGTCCGGCGGGGGAACGATGTGCGGAGGATCGAGTCCCAGAAGCCTCAGAAGTTCCTCGGCACACTCGCGATCGAGAAGGGCCTGCGGTCGCCGAGGCGTCATCTGACTGCAGATGAGGACATCCGGCTTGTCCCCGAGCAGATGCACCACATTGCGCTGATGCGGCCCATCGAGCTCGTCGTGAAGTATCTCGAGGGCAACCCGCACCCCGACGCGCGGCTGGAATGGGCAGGCGTGTTCATCGCCAGCGACGAGGATGAGGTAGAGCAGGCCTTCGCGGATTCCGAACCGCCTGCCCATGACGACTGGGTTCCCGACAACCTGCCGCGAGGCAACGAGAAGCGCTACGTCAACATCGCGCTGAAGCGCCTGAAGGAAATCGCCGCCGAGATGGGCATGGAGCCGATCTCACGCAGGCCGGGGGACGGATCCGGCCCACCGCTCGCCCGCCTTGCCGGGCGCCTTGGGGCCATGCTCGAAAACGTCGGTGGCGACGGCGCCGGGCGGCGGCGAGGTTCCGGCGGATCCGGAGGCGGGCGCCCCTCGAGGGCGCGGGCAAGTCGTCCCGTGTTTCAGCGCCTCGAGGCTGGCGATGCCGGACGGATTGCCGTCTTCCTCACTGAGGTGACGCAGGACGCGTGGCGAAGTGGCACGAAGCTGATTGCTACAGCCTCCGTTGCGGTGGAAGGCGCGACGCTTGGATCAGCCGACGACACCGTCGGCAGGCCTGACGTCCTGTCCGTCAGGTGGCTGGACGGAAAGGCGGAAACCGCTGGCAACACTCTCGACCTAGGCGGTCGCGAAGGACGGTTCGAGATCCGGGTCGTCGTGCCGGATGATTGCGCGGTGAGTGCCGATGCGGATGTCATTCCGGAGACCGGAACATGAACCGTCGGGTTGCGTTTCCGTTCCTCACGCTTTCCGAATCGGCCGTGGAAGCCTCGGCATGGGAGATTTCTCTGGACAGCGTCGAATGGTCCGCGGCGGGCGAGTTCCTTCCGCACTGGGACAGCGCGAGCGATATCCGTATCCGCCGGACTATGCGCCTGAATCTCGAGCTGGCAGCATCCGATCTCGGTATCCCCGTCGATCGGCTCGCCCTGTCTGCCTCGGTGAGGATCGGGACCGGTCAGGGCAGGTTGCCTCGTCTGATCCTCGCCCGCACGCGCCGGGATCTCCGATCGGGGGACACGTCCTGGGAGTTCGAGCAGATCATCGAGGGCCACCGGCCTTCGATGATCTTGGATCTGCAGACCGAGATCCTCCTAGCAGATGTCCCTGCTGAATTCTCGGCGCTCTCGCCCGTCCATCCCGGCAACCGGCTCTGGTCCGAGAATGTAAGGGTCAGGCTCGAGGGGGAAGAGCCACGCTTCCCCATCGAGACAGCGGACCTTGCGCAGATGCTCGGCGGCGGAATTGCGGGTGCCGCCCCTTGGCACCTGCACTGGTCGCCGGGGGACTGGACGCGCGACTTCCATGGAGCCGTCCGCCTCTACCTTAACGAGAAGTCCGGCGAGGTTCTCCAGCGCATCGAGGACGAGGATCCGGCCACGATCCAGTTTCTCCTGGCCGATGTCATGAGCCAGATCTGCGAGCGTCTTCTTGCCGATCCCGAAGCCGGGACGATGATGGACACGGCCGAGCCCGGGTCGCTGGGTGCCCAAGCCGCGACGTGGCTGCGCAAGGCGTGGCCCGGGAAGGATGCTTCCTTCATCCGTTCCGTGCTCGAAAGCCGGCCGTGCGTCTTTCGCTCAACGATGCTTGCGCTCGCCGAGCCGGGAGTTCCGGAATGACGTTTCTGCTTCCACGACTGCCCGGTCCGGCCTGCGATGTCATCGTTCGCAGGTTCCTCGAGCATGGCCCGTCGGCATGGGCCGGCTTTCGCCCTGATGACCTTCCCGATCAGGCGCGCTTTGCCGCGACCGGCGGCGCACCCGTCCCTGCAGCGTCCCTCGCAACCGTGCGGCAGGATCTCGTCGCAATTGCCCGGAAACATGGGTTTGAACAGCAAGATGCCCGGCAGTCCCATGCCGGCTTCGATGCCGAGACCGCCGCCTCGCTTGCTCGATCCGACCTCTTCACTACCGGCGAGGCGCTCCGGGATGATGTCTGGGCGTTGGTTGCCGCTGTCATTGCCCCGGACATCACCCACTGGCGCTTCGGCAGCTCGACAGAGCGCTACGCCGGAGGTGTGCGCAATACCTTCCAGAGGCTCTGGATGCGTGGCCGTGCACTCGACCGGGGGCCGGGGCATCCCGAGCGTTGGGGATTGCTGGAGGCGCTGACCGAGGATGCCCTCGTGCAGATTACCGAGCGACCGAGCATCGGGGGCGATCACGTTCTTGCCCTTGCCGTCGCAGAGGCATGGCTCCGCGCTGCGCGCCATCATGGCAAGGGGGCCATGGAGGACATCATGCGTCGCGCGATCCTCCGCATCCGGGTCCGCAACGAGATCAGGTCCCTTGCGGACCTGCCGCCGGGCGATCTCACCAGATTCCTCGACGGAGTTTTCGGCGTGCCGGAAGGTTCCGTCGACCAGGCAGTGCGTCCGCTGTCTGAGGTGTCCCTCGCGGAAGCAGCCCGTAACGTGACGCAGGAAGCCAGACGGCGCGGCTGGCTCTCTCCAAAGTCACAATCCGCTCTGGAAAATCTCGCTGAAGGTCACGCTGCACTCGAGCGGAGCGAACGGAACGCGCTGGACTACCTACTAGGCAGGCTTTCGGATTCGGGTTTGCTGGCGCAGGACATCTCGGAGCTGCGAGCAGCATTGTCTTCGGACTTTGCCACCACCGAGTCGTCGGCCAGCGGTCCGGAAAGACCGCGCAGGAGAAGCTGGGCAATCTGGCGGGCGAGGTAGGGCGGAACGGCGTTGCCGACCTGGACGTATTGCTGCGTCCGGTTGCCGAGGAACAGGTAGTCATCCGGGAAGGTCTGCAGGCGCGCCGCCTCGCGCACGGTGAGGCTGCGGCACTGCATGGGATCGGGGTGGATGAAGTAGTGGCCGTCCTTCGAGATGTGGCTCGTGACTGTCGTCGATGGCTCCCCGGCGAGCTGGACCCGGAAGCGGTCGTTAAAGAC
>SLPP01000412.1 GCA_007131945.1 Paracoccaceae bacterium
AACCTCGCCCGCGTCAGCGCGGTCTTCCGCTTCTGACCGGCAACACCCAGGCGACCCGAGACCCGGCCCCGCGGCCGGGTTTCTTCGTTCCGGACCGATGCGCGCCCGCTGGTCTTGCACGACGTCGCAACCCGTCGCATGGCGGTCGAAATCCGCCATCCGGCGCGTCCGCGATGGCCTATCAGGGATCCGGACAAAGGAGTTATCGCATGAACCCCGTCACCATCGTCTACTGGCGCGACATCCCCGCCCAGGTCATCGTCGGCAAGGGCCGGCGCGGGGTGAAGATCCAGCTCTCCGAACGCTTCGAACAGGCGATCGACCGCTGCGCGATGAAGGTCGGCGCGAAGGATGCCGACGCCTATCTGGCCGAGTGGCGGAAAGCGTCGCCCGTCGATGTCGCTGGCGCGCCGGAAGAGGTCGCTCGCGCCGAGGCCGCGCGGCTGGAAGCGGATTACGACGCCGCCAGACTGAAGGCGCTGATCGCCAATGATGGCTGGGATGCGCGCACGTAACCTCTGGGAGGCGCTGATGGCAATCTTCAAGTTCGGTCGCAAGGACACCCCCGCCACCGGCTCGGCCGATCTGGCTGCCTTCCTGCAGGGCTTCTCGATCGAGGTGATGCCGCGCACCGCCGAGAAGGTCGAGGATTTCCGCGCGCTCCTGCCCGGCGGCACGCGCGTCTACATCGCCCATATCGACGGCACGCCCATCGACGAGATGGTGGCGACGGCCGCGCGCCTGCGCACCGAGGGTTTCGAGCCGATGCCGCATTTCCCGGCCCGCATCATCGCCGACCGGGCGATGCTGAAGGACTGGGTCGCGCGCTACCGCGGCGAGGCGGATGTGAAGCAGGCACTGCTGCTCGCCGGCGGGCTGCCGAAGCCGAAGGGCGATCTGCATTCCTCGATGCAGCTCCTCGAATCGGGCGCCTTCGACGGGTTCGAGCGGCTGCACGTCGCCGGCCATCCCGAGGGGAACAAGGACATCGATCCCGACGGCTCGGACCGGATGGTGATGGAGGCCTTGCGCTGGAAGCAGGCCTTCGCCGAGCGCACCGACGCGCAGATGGCGATCGCGACGCAGTTCTGCTTCGACGCCGGCCCCGTGATCCACTGGGCGAACCGGCTCCAGGCCGAAGGGATCGCCCTGCCCGTCCATATCGGCGTGGCCGGCCCCGCGAAACTCCAGACGCTGATCAAGTTCGCCATTGCCTGCGGCGTCGGTCCCTCGCTCAAGGTCCTGCAGAAGCGGGCGATGGATGTCTCGAAGCTGCTCGTGCCCTACGAGCCCGACGCCTTCCTTGAGGCGCTGGCGGCCCACAAGGCCAAGGCCCCCGGCTTCGGGATCGAGGCCGTGCATTTCTTCCCGCTCGGCGGTATCAAGGCCACTGCCGACTGGACCCAACGCCACGGCCAGCGCCCCCAGCGCGCGGCCGCCTGACCCGAAAGAGAGACCATGACCCGCACCGTCGTCGAATCCGCCACCAAGACCGTCGTCATCGGCTTTGACGAGCCCTTCTGCGTGATCGGCGAGCGGATCAACCCGACCGGGCGCAAGAAACTCGCCGCGGAACTCGAAGCCGGTGACTTCTCGACCGTCGAGAAGGACGCGCTCGAGCAGGTCGCCTGCGGGGCGATGGTGCTCGATGTCAACGCGGGCGTGGTCTACAACTCGAACCCCGACCCGAACCAGACCGAACCGCCCCTGATGACGAGGATGATCGAGCTGGTTCAGGGGCTCGTCGACGTGCCGCTCTGCATCGACAGCTCGGTACCGGCGGCGCTTGAGGCCGGTCTCGCGGCGGCGAAGGGCCGGCCGCTGCTGAATTCGGTCACCGGCGAGGAGGAGCGGCTGGAACTCGTCCTGCCGCTGGTGAAGAAGTACAACGTCCCCGTCGTCGCCATCTCGAACGACGATACCGGCATCTCCGAAGACCCCGACATCCGCTTCGCCGTGGCCAGGAAGATCGTCGAACGCGCCGCCGATTTCGGCATCCCGGCGCATGACATCGTCGTCGATCCGCTGGTCATGCCGGTGGGCGCGATGGCCACCGCCGGGCAACAGGTCTTCGCGCTCGTGCGCCGCCTGCGCGAGGAGCTCGGCGTCAACACCACCTGCGGCGCCTCGAACATTTCCTTCGGCCTGCCCAACCGGCACGGGATCAACGCCGCCTTCCTGCCCATGGCGATCGGCGCCGGCATGACCAGCGCGATCATGAATCCGGTTCGCGCCGTCGAGATGGAGGCGATCCGGGCGGCGAACCTGCTGATGAACCACGACCCCAATGGCGGCGAGTGGATCCGGCTCGCTAAGGTGCTCGAGGCGGTCAAGGAAGGCGCCAGCTTCGCCGAGGCGAGCCAGGCGGCCACGCAGGCAAGCTCCGGCCGTCGCGGCGGACGCCGAGCGCGTGCCTGAGGCCGCCGCGCACCTGTCCGGCCATCATCGAAACGATTGACGCAGATCAACGCTTTGCGCCAAAGTCTGGCGCAAGCTCGCGACAACCGCGATCCGGGACAGGAGGACACCATGTACAAGAACATCATCGTCGCCATCGACCTGAGCCACGGCGAAGCCGGCAAGGAGTTGATCGACCGGGCCAAGTCACTGGTCGACGAAGGCGGAACGATCCGCCTCGTGCATGTGCTCGAGGACGTGCCGAGCTACATCGCCGCCGAACTGCCGCGCGATCTCAATGCCCGCCGTCAGGCCGAGGCCAAGGTCGAGTTGGGGCTTCTGGCAAAGGAAGTTTCGGGCAATGCCACCGCCGAGGTCCGTACCGGCGCGCCGGCGAGCCAGATCCTGCAGGCCGCCGAGGATCACGGCGCCGACCTGATCATGATCGCCTCGCACCGTCCGGGCCTGAGCGACTACTTCATCGGGTCGACCGCGGCCCGCGTCGTCCGCCACTCGCAATGCTCGGTCCTGATCGCCCGCTGACGACGGCGCCGGACCGACAGCGGGACGCGCCGGCACCGCCGCGCAACGGCGGCGGCCACCGGCGCAGGCCCGTTTCGAAGAAGTTGCGATCCGGTTAACGCTTCAAGGCTTTCCCTTGCAGATCTGAGGCTTGTCGGCTTGAGCAAATTTGCGCAGGCCCGCCTCGCCAATCGCCGCGACCCACCGCAATCAGCCGAAGGCGTCGGGCTCGGAGGCCTTGCGCTGGTCGACGAACGCCTGCAGCGCCTCCTGGATCGCCGGGTCCAGATACGGCGCCTGGTGATCGCGCAGCTGCTTCTGGACCCGAACCGCCGCCAGCTGCGCCGAATCGCGCGCACCCTCGTCCTCCCAGGTCTCGAAGGGCTTGTAGTCGAGGACATCCGACCGCCAGAAGGCGGACTTGAAGTTCGCCTGGGTATGCGCGCAGCCGAGATAGTGCCCGCCCGGCCCGACCTCGCGGATCGCGTCCATCGCCTGGGCGTTCTCGTCCACCGCGACGCCGCGCGCCAGGTGATGCAGCGCGCCCAGCTGGTCGGCATCCAGCACGAACTTCTCGAACGAGGCGACCAGCCCGCCCTCCAGCCAGCCGCAGGCATGCAGCATGAAGTTGACCCCGGCCAGGAGCGCCATGTTCAGGCTGTTCGCCGTCTCGTAGCCGGCCTGCGCATCGGGCAGTTTCGAGCCGCAGAACGACCCGCCCGACCGATACGGCAGCCCCAGCCGGCGGGCGAGCTGCCCGGCGCCATAGGT
Source organism: Paracoccaceae bacterium (assembly GCA_007131945.1). GTDB lineage: Bacteria > Pseudomonadota > Alphaproteobacteria > Rhodobacterales > Rhodobacteraceae > Pararhodobacter. Next base: position 3,691 of record SLPP01000412.1, read on the forward strand.
GATCTGCGCCGCCTCCGGCGTGCCGAAGGTGGGCGCGCCCGAATTCATGTCGATCGAGGTGACGAAGGCGCCCATGATCACCGGCGCGCCGGGGCGGATCAGCTGGCTGTAGGCCACGCCCGCCAGCACCTCGGCCAGCACCTGCGTCAGCGTCCCGGCCACCGTCACCGGCGCCATCGCGCCGCCGACGATGAAGGGCGAGACGATGCAGGCCTGCCCGGCGCGCGCATAGACCTCGAGCGCGCCCATCATCGTCGCGTCGAAGGTGAGCGGCGAGTTGATGTTGATGAGCGAGGTCATCACGCAGTTCTCGGCGACGAACTCCGCGCCGAACAGGATCTCGGCCATCTTCACCGAATCCTCGGCCCGCACCGGCTCGGTGACCGAGCCCATGAACGGCTTGTCGGAAAGCGTCATATGCGCCATCAGCATGTCCAGATGACGCTTGTTCACCGGGATGTCGGTCGGCTCGCAGACCGTGCCGCCGGAATGGTGCAGCCATTTCGACATGTAGCCGAGCTTCACGAAGTTGCGGAAATCCTCGATCGTCGCATAGCGCCGCCCGCCATCGATGTCGCGCACGAAGGGCGGCCCGTAGACCGGGGCGAGTACCAGCGTATTGCCGCCGATCTCGACCGACCGGGCCGGGTTGCGCGCATGCTGGGTGAACCGCGCCGGCGCCGTGGCGCAGAGCCTGCGCGCCAGCCCGCGCGGGATCCGCACCCGCTCGCCCTGCACATCCGCCCCGGCCTGCCGCCACAGATCCAGCGCCGCCGGGTTGTCGACGAAATTGACGCCGATCTCCTCCAGCACCGTCTCGGCGTTCCACTCGATGATCTGCAGCGCCTCCTCGGTGAGGATCTCCAGATTGGGGATATTGCGCTCGATGAAGCGCGCGGTTTCGATCGAGACCGCGGTCCGCTCGGCCCGCCGTGCCGCCCCGCCACCGCCGCGCGCCCGCCGTTCCGCCCGTGCCTCGGTCATGCTGGAAACTCCGTCCTGCCGGTTTGCGCATCCGATACGCGAGCCGCGCCCGCGGCAATGGCCCGGAAGCGCCGCCTGAGCGCCAAAGACGACATCGGCACGGACTTGCACGGCCGGGCGTTCTGCCCTATCGCCCGGCCATGAGCCAGCACGACCGCCTCCTGATCATCGACTTCGGCAGCCAGGTGACGCAGCTGATCGCGCGCCGCCTGCGCGAGCTCAGCGTCTATTGCGAGATCCACCCGTTCAACCGCGTCGACGACGCCTTCCTGCGCAGCTTCGCGCCGCGCGCGGTGATCTTCTCGGGCGGGCCGGCCTCGGTCTTCGCCGAGGGCGCGCCGATGCCGCCGGAATCGGTCTTCGACCTCGGCGTGCCGATCCTCGGCATCTGCTACGGCCAGCAGCTGATGATGCACTGCCTCGGCGGCCGCGTCGAACGCGGCGACGGCACCGCCGAGTTCGGTCGCGCCCATGTCAGCCCGACCGAAGAGCGGCTCGACCTGCTGCAGGGCTGGTTCGAGGCCGGGCGCGAGCAGGTCTGGATGAGCCATGGCGACCATGTCGCCGCCCTCGCGCCGGGCTTCCGCGTCTTCGGCACCTCGCCCGGCGCGCCCTTCGCCATCACCGCCGACCCGGCGCGGCACTTCTACGCCGTCCAGTTCCACCCCGAAGTGCATCACACCCCCGGCGGCGCAAAGCTCCTCGGCAACTTCATCCGCATCGCGGGGTTTTCCGGCGACTGGACGATGGGCGCCTACCGCGACGAGGCGATCCGCAAGATCCGCGACCAGGTCGGCGACGGAAAGGTGATCTGCGGTCTTTCCGGCGGGGTCGATTCCTCGGTCGCAGCGGTGCTCATCCACGAGGCCATCGGCGACCAGCTCACCTGCGTCTTCGTCGACCACGGCCTCCTGCGCCAGGGCGAGGCCGAGCAGGTCGTGACCATGTTCCGCGACCACTACAACATCCCGCTCATCCATGCCGACGAGAGCGAGCTCTTCCTCACCGCGCTCGAAGGGGTGAGCGACCCCGAGAGGAAGCGCAAGATCATCGGCGGGCTCTTCATCGACGTCTTCCAGAAGCACGCCACCGAGGTCGGCGGCGCCCGGTTCCTCGCGCAGGGCACGCTCTATCCCGACGTGATCGAAAGCGTCTCCTTCTCCGGCGGCCCCTCGGTCACGATCAAGAGCCACCACAATGTCGGCGGCCTGCCCGAGAAGATGGGGCTCAAGCTGGTCGAACCCCTGCGCGAACTCTTCAAGGACGAGGTGCGCGCGCTCGGCCGCGAGCTCGGCCTGCCCGAGGCCTTCATCGCCCGCCACCCCTTCCCCGGCCCCGGCCTCGCCATCCGCTGCCCCGGCGAGATCACCCGCGACAAGCTCGCCATCCTGCGCAAGGCCGATGCCATCTACATCGACCAGATCCGCCGCCACGGCCTCTACAACGCGATCTGGCAGGCCTTCGCCGCGATCCTGCCGGTGCGCACGGTGGGCGTGATGGGCGACGGGCGCACCTACGACTACGCGCTGGCGCTGCGCGCGGTGACCTCGGTCGACGGGATGACGGCCGATTCCTACCCGTTCGACCACGACTTCCTGTCCGAGACCGCGACCCGCATCATCAACGAGGTGCCCGGCATCAACCGCGTCTTCTACGACGTGACGTCGAAACCGCCGGGCACGATCGAGATGGAGTGACCGCGCGGCCCTTTCCCGCTTGCGCCGGCCAGACAGCCAGATTTCCGGTTAAAATCCGGTTAAATTGTTATGGGTAACATATTGTTTTCAATGGTTTGCTTCGTTGTCCAAATTTGGACGCATGGCCCCGAAGGCAGCAGAAACGCTCACAACCAGCGCCGCACCCGCCCCATCCAGGCCTCCGCCTCGGCGCCGAACATGCGCCTCAGCCGCGCC